>JAAYYX010000037.1 GCA_012515135.1 Clostridiales bacterium
CTTGCTAACGGACAGCCTGCACTTCTGCTGATGCCGCAGTCTTCGCATCCTTCCCTGCAGTCCCCTGTGGTTTGGCCAATTTGAGCCTTTTTGGCCTCATTTATAAGGAATTCCCGGCTTATATAAGTATCGATAAAGTCCCATGGCAAGCTCTGGTCATAACTTCTCTTCCTCACTGTATATTTGTCTGCAGAGATACCTGTTTTTTCAAAGGCTTCCCTCCATTTTTGCCGGTCAAAATGTTCGTTCCAGCTGTCGAACCTGCAACCGTTTTTCCATGCTTCCAAAAGGACCCTGCCGCATTCTGCATCTCCCCTGGCAAAGACCCCTTCCAGGATGCTTTTGTATGCTCCGTGGTAATTATAGGTCACATTCTTTTTCGGCAGTCTCCGACGAATATATTCCTGTTTTTCAAGGAAACTTTCTTCGCTGTCCTGAGCTTCCCACTGAAAAGGTGTATGGGCCTTGGGAACGAAATTCGAAACACTGACTGTAACGTTGAACCGCCCACCTCTGCGGCCGTTCACCTCATAATTGATATCCAGTATTTTTTTTACTATATCTGCTATTCCCTGCAGATCTTCTTCTGTCTCCCCGGGAAGACCCACCATGAAATACAGCTTTATCTGCTGCCAACCCAGTTCCAGAGCTTTTCTCACGGAAGAGAATATGTCTTCATCGGTTATATTCTTGTTGATAATGTCCCTCAGTCTCTGGGTACCGGCTTCCGGAGCAAAGGTCAGCCCCGATTTTTTGTATTTCTGTATCTCTTCCAGGACCCTGAAACTGAAGGAATCCAGTCTCATGGAAGGCAGGGAAAGAGAAACGTCTTCTTTTTGGCACATTTCCATGATATCCATTACCAGGGTCTCGAATCCCGAATAATCGGAAATGGAAAGGGAAAGAAGAGAAAGTTCATCGTTTCCCGTGCTTTTTAACTGACATTCCGCCAGTTTTTTGATGGTTTCGGGGCTTCTTTCTCTGACAGGCCTGTATATCATGCCCGCCTGGCAGAACCTGCATCCCCTGCTGCATCCCCTGAAAGTCTCAACAACCGCCCTGTCGTGGACAGTTTCTATGAAAGGCACTATGGGGTTTTCCGGATAAGAAAGATTTTCAATATCGGAAAGCAATATCTTTTGTATTTTGCCCTCAATTGGCCTGCCCGGCACATATATACCCTGCATTTTTGATGCTTTTTCAAGGAAAACCTTCTTCAGCCGGTCTTCAGTTGCATCTTTTTTGAGTTCAGATTTGAGTTTGGAATAAAGTCTGCAAAGATCAATATCCGCCTTCTCACCGTCCCCTATGACAAAAAGGTCAACAAAGTCAGAAAGCGGCTCCGGGTTGAAAGCACAGGGCCCTCCTGCTATGATGAGCGGCCATTTCCCCTGTTTCCTGTCTTCTCTTTTTAAGGGTATTCCCGAAAGATCCAGCATATTGAGTATATTGGTAAAGGAAAGCTCATACTGGAGAGTGAATCCTATAATATCGAACTGATGAAGAGGCGTTTTCGTCTCCAGGCTCATGAGGGGCATATCTTCCCGCCTCAGCAGTTCCTCCATGTCCGGAGCAGGAGCAAAAACCCTTTCACAGTAAACATCCTTATCTTTGTTCAGGATATCATAAAGTATCTGCAGGCCCACATAGGACATGCCTATTTCATATGTATCGGGAAAAGCAAAAGCAAACCGAACAGATACTGCATCCGGGTCCTTCATTACCGAATTGATTTCAAGACCTGTGTATCTTGCCGGTTTCTCGACTTTTTTCAGAAGTTTATCAAGATCTGCCTTCAGTTTTTCACGCACTGCTTCCCGGTCATTTCTTTCTGTATTCTCCCGGGTTCCCTCTGGATTTTCCCGGGTTCCCTCTGGCTTCTCGCGGTTTTTTTCTGTTTTCTGCTGTTCTATTTTATTTTCCATAACGCTTGATATTATAGCAAATTTAAAGTCATTTGTAACGGTTTGTTACAAAAAAGTGAAAACGACCGCGAAATCATAAACGGCCGTTTTCAGATAGATTATTAAGGGGGTCTGTAAAATATGGTAGTTTTCTAATAGTGAACGTGAAGAAGTCTCTTGGCATCATCCCTGACTATGACTCTATATACCCTGGTTACAAAGGGATTGGCCGCAGAATGCCTTATTTCAGCCAATTTATCGTTTGAATAAAGGGCATCCGATCTCTTCCTCTTGGAATCTCTGTCGCTTCTGGGCTGCCCGCCTCCTCCAATGCATCCGTTGGGACAGGCCATTACTTCCACAAAATGATATTCGGCCTCTTTTGCCTCTATTTTTTTTATAAGGTTCTCAACATTTTTCAGTCCGTTTACTATTGCTATTTTTATATCCCTGCCTTTGTATGGAACTGTAACTTCCTTTACACCTTCAAGGCCTCTTACTCCGCTGAAACTTATATTATTGAATGAATTATGGCTTTTGTCGTCCACAAGCCTTCTTATTACAGCCTCGGCAACACCGCCTGTCACTCCGAAAATGACTCCTGCTCCCGAATACATACCAAAGGGCAGATCATGGGCTTCGGGTTCCAGTTCATTGAAATCTATACCGGCCTGCTTTATCATTAGCCCCAGTTCCTCTGTGGTCAGCACCAGATCCGTATCCGGCTCACCGTCGGTCATGAATTCTTCCCGGGCCGCTTCTGATTTCTTGGCGGTGCAGGGCATTATGGCCACCACAAAGGGCTTACGCAGATCGGTCATATGCTCTTTGTTGACCTTCCTCTCTTCCTTTACGACCGATGAAAACATCTGCATGGGTGATTTGCAGGTGGATATCAGCGGCATCAGTTCCGGATGTCTCTTTTCCGCATATTTTATCCATCCGGGGCAGCATGAAGTGTAAAGGGGAAGTTCTTGGCCGCTTTCCAGTTTCCTTAGAAATTCAGCCGATTCTTCCATGACAGTCAGGTCCGCGCTGAAAGAAGTATCATATATATTGTCAAACCCCAATTTTCTAAGCGCTGCCACCATCAGCGGCATGACTTTGTCTGCATCAGTTATGCCGAACATTTCTCCCAGCGCCACCCGCACTGCCGGAGCAACCTGTATTATTGTCCTTAGATCTTCGTTGTTAATGGCTTCCCAGGCCTCATTTATCTGATTGTTCACATTAAGGGCTCCCGTGGGACATACTGCCACACACTGACCGCATCCCACACAGTCCGTCTCTGCCAGAGGGTCGTTGAAAGCCGGTGTGACTTCCAGGTTCCATCCCCTGTTGGCAAAGTCAATGGCTCCCACATTCTGCACCTCGGCACACATTCTCACACAGTCGCCGCAATGGATGCATTTGTTGGGATTCTTGATAATTGATTTGCTGGATCTGTCTATGGGATATTCATCCTTCCAGGCTTTTTCCGATTTATCGAAACGTATCTCATCTATACCGAACCTTTTTGCCAGGGACTGGAGCACACATTCTCCGTTTTTGGAACATGTGGTACATTCCCTGCAGTGGGAGGAAAGCAGCATCCTTATGATCTGTCTCCTGTATTTATAAAGCCTTGTGGTGTTGGTTTTGATCACCATCCCCTCTTTTGGCGGTGTGGAGCAGGAAGTCATTATATTACCTTTTTCGTCTTCCACTATACACATCCTGCAGGCTCCGTAAATGGACAGCTCCGAATGATAGCAGAAGGTAGGAAGTTCTATACCGGCTTTCCTTATGACTTCCAGTATGTTCCTTTCTCCTTCTATGGGTGTCATTTCACCGTTTATCGTCATGTATTTATGAGTATTCATCTTCATTTACCTTCCTATGCTATGGAGATGGCGTCAAGTTTGCA
>JAAYYX010000228.1 GCA_012515135.1 Clostridiales bacterium
AAGGAGGGCTCCGCCATAAAGGAAGAGGATATCCTAAGGGAGACCACTGACTATATCCTGGCCTACAACGGAGATGTTTCCAAGGAAAGAAGAGAGGCCACCCTGGATTTCATGGAAGAGCAGGGTTATATCACCGCATCCCAAAATAACAAGGCCAAAAGCAAAGACTTGAGATCCGAAATCGATCCGGCCATGGATTCTTTGACCGGATTATCGGCATATTTCTGTGACTACACCCTTTCGGAAGTGGTCGGTGACCTTATGGATGAATATAATTACAGCGAAAGTGAAGCTCGTCAGATGCTTTACCAGGGCGGTCTGAAAATATACACCTGTATGGACTCAAATGCCCAGGAAGCAATTGAAAAAGAATTCCAAAACAGCGCTAATTTCCCTTCCGTAGTAAATCTCAGTAAAGACTCCCAAGGCAATATTCTGGATAAGTGGGGAAATCCTCTGCTTTATGCATACAGCAATTACATAAACAGCAACGATGATTTTGTCCTTAAAAACAGTGAATATAAAACCAAAGAAAACGGCGATATGCTTCTTTTAAAAGGCAAACGATTGAACTTCTATAAAACTTCCGTTGACGGAAATACGGACTACAGTGTAGAGTTCAAACCTATGTATCTTGTGGAAGACGGGGTTTTCTACAGTATTGAAAATGGCGTACTGCTTATTCCGGCCAAATATAAAAAATCTGACAAAGAAGGTAACCTGATCATAAGTGCCGGATTTTTCAAAGACTATCCGGCGTTTTTCAATAAATCCGGCAGTGACTATATAGTAAAAAGAAGCAACTACTCCCTGAAGCAGCAGGTACAGCAGCCCCAGGGAGCCATGGTAATAACAGATTACAAAAAAGGCGAAGTCAAAGCCATGGCGGGCGGACGCAACACTTCCGGAAGACAGCTTTACAACCGTGCAGTATCCCCGAGGCAGCCGGGCTCCTCAATAAAGCCCCTGTCGGTGTATTCATCGGCCCTGCAGCAGGGAGCCGATGCCGCGGAAAAAGGCACACCAATGACTTTCAACGAATACGACAAAAATCAAAAAACCGAATACTACGGCAAATACTGGACAGCGGCCAGCGGAATAAATGATGAGGCCCTTGTTGTGGGAGGCCGCGTATGGCCCAAAAACTGGTATAGCGGATATAAAGGAATGATGACACTGAGGGAATCAGTCCAGCAGTCTGTAAACGTTAATGCCGTAAGGGTTTTCCAGCAGATAGGCGCTGACTATGCGGTCAAACAGCTCAAGAATTTCGGTGTCACCACGGTAGTAGATGATGCATCAGAAGCTACAAATGATCTTAATGCCGCCGCCTTGGCTCTTGGAGGTATGTCAAAAGGCATTTCTCCCATGGAAATGAGTTCTGCCTTCGGCACCTTCCCCAACGAGGGTGAATATATTGAGCCTGTAATGTATACTAAAATCGAAAATAAAAAAGGTGAAGTGCTTATACAAAACACATCAAAAAAAGAAGAAGTCATCGATCCCGGTGTGGCCTTTATAATGACCGATATACTTAGAACTACAGTAACCAACGGGATCGCCGGTGCAGCTGCCACAGGCAATCAGCCGGTAGGCGGCAAAACCGGTACTACTACTGATAATTATGATGCCTGGTTCTGCGGGTTCACTCCCCAGTATTCAGCAGCACTTTGGATAGGAAATGACGTGAACATAGAGCTGAGCACCGGATCCGGTGCCGCCGCAGCTTTATGGAGCAGGATAATGCGCAATGCCTGTGAAGGCATGGGCGGCAGTTTCCCCGGTGCCCCGGGCAACGTGATATCTTCCAGTGCCAGCGGAAAAAGTGAGTATTACATCAACGGGACCCAGGACGGAGTAAAGCCACTTCCCGAAGAAGTGGAAATAAAAGTATGTAAAAAAACCGGTTATAAGGCCACCCCCTGGTGCAGCGAAACAGAAAAAAAGAAAATGATGGATGATGATGTCAAAGCAGAATACTATTGTAATGAACATAATATCGATCCCGAAAAATATCCCATAGATCCCGACAAGAAACTAAACAAAGATTTTGTCTGGGTGGAACCGGCAAAACCGGAGGAAGATGATACAGTAACAGATCCGGCAGTCGTTCCCCCGGAAGAAACTACCCCGACTCCGCCTCCGGCACCATAATAATGAATAGCGATGATCCAAATATGAAAATGGACCTGATACTGGCATCAGCCTCACCAAGAAGAAAAAAAATGCTTAAGGAGGCGGGATTTTCCCCCGTGATCATCCCTCCGTTTCCGGAAGAAAATGTTCCCATGGATCTGACTCCGGAAGAGACCGCCATGTTCCTGGCATTAAAAAAATCACTGTCAGTGAAGGATACAGACCTTTATTCCATAACCGTAAACAGACTTGGCAACCGGCCTTTGATAGTTTCTGCAGACACGATAGTTGTCAAAAACGGCGAGATCATAGGAAAGCCCGCCGATGAAAAGGAAGCTCTCCTGA
>JAAYYX010000229.1 GCA_012515135.1 Clostridiales bacterium
CACCGCCCGGGTGCCCAATCCTGCAACGATACGTATCATACCCTCGTTTGGATCAATGGATTTGTTCCATGTGTATGAGTTCATGGAATAGCCCACACCTGCGGCTCCGGGCATAAAAACATCCTCGAATACGGATCCGGAGACCCGCTGCACCAGAATAGACATCTGTTCATCGGCCTTGTCAAGACCTCTCTGTTTTCTGTATATCAATGCGGATTCATCCATGGCACTGGCATAAACATCCTTTACCGCTTTCACAAACTGTTCGTAACGTTCTTCGGGAGAGCCGATGTTCACACAGAAAATCGAATCGTATTTGCCCGCGAAGGCATTTCCGAATCCATCCTCCAGCAGGGAACTGGATCTTACTATTATAGGATTCTGTCCGTAATGATCTATCAGTCTTCTGAATTTTTCTTTGACCAGGTCCGGAAACTCACCATAGGGTATCTGGCTTTTCAGTACTCTGGCAGCCATAAAATAGCCTTCATCGCTTTTGTGTTCAAGCCATAGTTTCCACCAGTTATTTCTGATAAGAAATGTATAGAACACATTGGAACCCACATAAAATGAATCGTGTTCTTCTATGTGCTCGGCCAGATCCGGTCTGTTGTTTTCTATTATTTTACGGGCCAGCAGCATTCCTGCGGCTTTGCCCCCTATGCTTCCGGTACCCACCAGTCTTAGATTTATATTCAGATAATCCTGTATGGTATAATTGGATTTGAACAGGTTGGCTCTTTCCTGATCTCTGCCTATGAGCATCTTGTAAAGCTTCTTTTCATAAAGTTCCTTATCCGGAGACTCTTCCAGCATGGCCGTCTGAGCTTCCATAAGAAAAACATCCCAGTTATCAAGGAATCTCTGCCCCGGGTTCCTGGCCTTTATTTTTAACAGTCCGTAATATTTACTGCTGCTTATACCATCTGTTATGGGGGGAAGTTTTGCCGCCTTTTCATCCGATATCAGGTGAGGGAAAAACATTGTAGGTGATTTTCTGTTGACAGCCTTAAGGGGCTGAACATATATGCCTTCGGGACCGCTGACAGTATTTATATATATATCGGCTGTTTCCTTTATCTGACTTATTGAATCATAGGAATGTCCTTTATAGGCTATACTGAAATATCCCGTTCCTTTCATTTCTTTCAGTGCCGGACAAATGGCTTTGAAGAAGTTACGCATCATAAAATCCGCCGCCCATACAGTCTGAAGCTGTGACATACAGTCAAAAACATAAAAGGTGCCCGGATCCTGTTTTGAAATGACCTTGTAAATACTTACTGTAAATTTCTCGAACCCGGAGTTAAGATCCATTCTTATTATCTTTAATCCCTCCTGCTTCTGGAGTAATGCAGGGTAGTCCGAAAAACGGAAGTATATTACATTACGTCCTTCCTTAATTGCCTGATCTGCAAAATGCCTGGCAAAATAGGCATAGTCTTCTCCATCCGAGATCTGCCATACCACGCTTTCCCCCTGTCTCACATTCTGAAGTATCCCGTCCAGCCCGGGCAATCCTGTTTTGATTTTTTCAAGTCTTGACATGTTTTTCTCCCTTTTAATATCATCAAACGCTTTTTTTGATTTCTATAAATGCTTTTCTGTTATATGATATAATAACATATTATATGTTGCAAGAAGCAGAAATCTTTTCTGTATGAAAGGATGATATATTATGGAAAACTGTATCAGACTTGATAATATAAACAAAAGCTTCCGCAAAAAACAGGTGCTTTTCGATGTTTCTCTGAAAATCCCAAAGGGCTGTATTTTTGGTCTTTTAGGCCCTTCCGGCTGTGGAAAGACCACTTCTGTCAAAATCATGGCGGGAATACTCAAACAGGACTCCGGCAGTGCATATATAATGGGAGGACTGATGCCCGACCTTTCTCTTATGGCTCAAATGGGCTACATGGCTCAGTCCGCAGCCCTTTATCCCACTCTTTCCGCCTATGAAAATCTCAAATTTTTCGGAAGTGTATATGGATTCAGAGGAAGTGCCTTAGCTGAAAGGATCAGCAAGGTTGCCGATCTGGTGGGGCTTGGATATGAGCTCAAGAAAACTGTTTCCGCATATTCCGAAGGCATGAAGCAGAGACTGTCTCTGGCCATAGCTCTTCTGCCGGATCCAAAAGTCCTTCTGTTGGACGAGCCCACAGTGGGCATAGACCCGGTGCTCAGAAAAAGTATATGGAAAGAACTATACGATCTGTCCGATCAGGGGGTCACCATACTTGTCACTACCCATGTAATGGATGAAGCGGGAAAATGCCACAGGCTGGCCATGATGCGGGAAGGGGTGGTTCTGGCTGAAGGGACACCCGCAGAAATGATAAAAAAATCGGGATCCGAAACCATCGAGGATGCATTCATATACTTCGGCAGAGGAGGTGTTTCTGATGAGAGTTAAAGCGGTCGCCCTGCGTATATTGAATCAGATCCGCCATGACAAACGCACGGTAGGCATTATCGTTGTTGCTCCCCTTTTGATACTGACCATCGTTTATTTTATACTGGACTCAGGTGATTCCGGATACGATATAGGGATCATAAAAGCTCCGGACCATTTTGTCGAAGCATTGAAGGATAATGAGGATTTTGATGTTAACGTTTCCTATTACGATGGCGATCTTGCAGAAAAAGCCATCAGAGACGGAAAAATAACAGCAGCCGTTGATATTCGGGATGACGATGAAGGCCTGGCCGATTACACGGATATAGAGGTCCTTATTGACGGGACGGATGCTTCAAAAGCATCAAGGATCAAAGCTCTGATAGCAGTTGCCGCCGCAGAAGCAATAAAAAAAGATATCCCGATCCCCTTATCCTTTGCCGAACCCGAGATACAAACTGATTACATTTATGGCGGTGATGACTGGTCCCTGTTTGACAATTACGGTGCAGCCATGATCGGTATAATAATATTCTTTCTTGTTTTTCTGATAGCGGGAATCAATTTTCTGGGGGAACGGACCAGCGGCACATTGCAGAAACTCCTTTCGACTCCCATAAGAAGGGGAGAAATAATAACGGGCTATGCCCTGGGGTTTTCTGTTCTGGCCGTTTTGCAGTCGTCTATCGTAACATTTTTTGTTGTATATGTTCTGAAGATGCCCCTGGAAGGAAGTATATGGCTGGTTCTTTTTGTGAATCTTATTACTGCTATATGCGCCCTTACCCTCGGCATGCTTCTTTCAACTCTGGCCAACAGTGAATTCCAGATGGTTCAATTCATTCCCGTTGTTATACTTCCCCAAATATTCCTTTGCGGCTTGTTCGAGCTCTCGGGGACCTGGGAGATCGTCGGTTACTTTATGCCTCTTTACTATACCACCGATGCTCTTACTGAAGTTATGCTGCATGGAAGCGGATTTTCTGAAATATATAAAGACCTTATTGTACTTGTTTGCCTTTTGACTGTCTTTATGGCAGCCAATTCGGCTCTCCTTAGAAAACAAAGAAGTGTATGATAAGCAATGGGTATTCTGCCAATGACAGGTGTATTATGAACAGTGGCTCTTCGGGAAATTATGTGTATATTCTGGAGTGTTCCGACGGTACCTTATATACGGGCTGGAGCACAGATATAAAAAACAGGGTGCAGGTGCACAACAGTGGCAAAGGGGCCAAATATACCAGGAGCCGCCTGCCCGTACTTCTTGTTTACTGGGAAAAACATGATACAAAATCAGAAGCACTCAAAAGGGAACAGACCATAAAAAATATGAGCCGTTCCCTTAAGCTTGAACTAATAAGATCTTCTCCCGTCAAATATAGTGATTTTTCACATGGGCCCTGATCAAATCAGGGTCAGTTTATTTTTCCGCAACTTCCAACAGGAACTTTCCCGCCGATGGCTTCAATAACTGCCTCTGTTTTCTCTTTATCGAACCAGCTGCATAGTTCAATGAAGTCTATGCCACCACCAACCAGTTGGCAGGCGGCGGTCTTTGCCTGATCCATGTCCTTTACAAAAGAAATGCTTACATTGCATTCGGGACTGTCCATTTTCATTTTGTAAGTTTCCTCTGTTCCCTTGGCAATTATTATGATGCCGTATTCCTTAAGAGATGAGGCGGCTTCCAGCTTTTCCATCTCTTTTGGAAAATAGTCTGCATGCATCATTTCAATTGACTCTTCAGCAGCTTCATAATACCCTTTTGTCATTTCATCATCGAAATCTCCGCAGAAATTGACCAGTTCATATCCTTCTTCCGCCAGTTTTTTGACGGTATCTTTGGTCATCTCGTCGGATCCTGTTGCCAGGATTCTGCTTGCGCTTTCTCCCGTTTCATAGGTCCTGCTGAAAGATGCCGGTGATTCTCCGGGCAGATTGATAATAAAAGCGAATTTAAACATATCCATTCCTCCGTTTTTTTTTGCTGTAACTCCTTCAGATATAAGATTTTCAGGTTTTATTTATATACTTTTTCAACATAGGGACTTGTGGCCGCTTTCAGTACTGCTCCATATTCCATTTTAAACTGCATAACATCACCTGGTTTATATTTTTTGTCGGATCCGGTCACATCCAGTATCAAATGATCCGAGCTGGCTCCCAGGACATCCACTTTTTCATCCAGAGGATGAAGTCCGCTCTGTTCGGTATCCTGCTGTCCCACAGCCAGTATGGCTCTTTTTATTGTTCCTCTGTCTTCGTATTCCGGTCTGTTACCGAAAGCATCTACACCGACTTCTCCGATGGGAAGAGAAGGCTTCTCTTTCAATTCTATTATTTGAGCCTCCAGTATCAGGGCATCATCTGTTGTTCCCTTTAGTTTTGTGCAGTAAGCCGTATCATTGCCGAGAAGAAAGGATTCTCCCAGTCTGAGATTATTTATTCTTTCGGGCATTTCGCCTTTTGGTATAAGGTATATTGAACTGGAATTGCCCCCCGATATCATCGGTATCTTTATGTTGAGTTTGCCCTCTATTCTATCCGCCCATGTGCAAAGCACCGAAAGATTATCGTACTTGGGTATGATGGCTCCGTAACAGGTGAGATTTGTCCCGAGACCGAAAAGCTCAAGATTCCCGGCGGCAAGAACGGTTCTTGCTGCTTTGAATATCTCATTTTCATTCTCAAAAAACATGCCCTCTCTCAGATCCCCCAGGTCTATCATAAGTACGACTTTGTGAACGACCCCCTGTTTTGCGGCTTCTTTATCCAGCATCTCCAGGGTGGAAACCTCCGAATTGAAACTTATATCCGCATACCTTACCACATCCTTTATCTCCGATCCCATGGGCAGACGCATAAGTACCGTTTCCTTGCCGTTTTTTCTTACGAATTCAGAATAGGTCTTAATGTTAGCTATACGTGAATCCGCCACATAATCCACCTGCGGATGTTTTCCTATCATTTCAGCTGTTTTTCTGTCTGCGCAAAGAGCTTTTGTTACGATCATCATTGAACAGTTTCCATCTTCTTTCGTGATTTTCGCCACAGCATCTATATTTTTTTTGAGTTTTTCTATGTTTATCAATAATCTCGGATACATTATTTTGCCTCCTTTTTTTGGGGGAATTTGAAGTCCAGGCTTTTTTCAAGCAGTTTTACTGCGGCTTCTTTATATCTTTTTGAAAGGACACCCAGGGATGCCATTATATAATCGTTATCCACCAGTATCTTTGCCCCTTCGCCGGGAAAAAGCATCATCCCTGATCCATTATGCTTCGGGATCTCCTTCATGAGCTCGATCCTTCTTGGCAGCCTGGTGAGCGCTCCTCCTGTCCCTACTATATATTCCACCTGAGTGAGATCTTTTCCTTCTGCCAGAGTCTGTCTTCCCGAAGGTCCGTATATATATCTTATTGTGCCCGCATGTCTTTCAACGGCTTTTAGTACTGCTTCCTCTGCAAGCCTTTCCACAAGCTTTACTTCATCTCCGTTCCTGGGTATGGCCACATAGCTCTCAAGGGCCTTTTCAACATCTATGCCAGCAAGATCCTTTCTGAAGTTTTCTTCTCCTATTGATTCGATGACCTTCATCCTGTTGACGTATAAGCCCAGATCTCCCTCCACCGTGCGTTTGGCTTTTGGCTCGGGGCTGATAAGAAGTGCGGCAATCTGCTCCGAATCTTCTGTTACCGAATGAACATCCGTGGTGGCTCCACCCACGTCCAGAACCATTAAGTTTCCTATATATTCATTCAGGAGCTTGGTACATTCCATGACGGCTCCGGGTGTGGGTATTATGGGCCCGTCTACCATTTCTCTTACATGTTCCATACCCGGTGCGTGTATAATATGTTCTTCAAATGCATCCTGTATGACTTTTCTGCAGGGCTCCACATTAAGGTCATCTATTTTCGGATAAACATTTTCGACTATATAGAGTCTGATGCCCGCATCCTCAAAGATCATTTTTATTTCTTCATGGTTTTCCACATTGCCCGCATAAATAACAGGCACATCCATATCCATGCCCCGTATCATTTCCGCATTATATATGGC
>JAAYYX010000038.1 GCA_012515135.1 Clostridiales bacterium
GACTGGTTATGTGACGAATATGACAAGCTCAACAGCAAATATTTCGGCCCGTCTGTTTGCCGGGATGATCTGATAAAATATGAGTGGGCCAGGATCCCCCACTTCTATAATGCTTTTTATGTTTATAAATATGCCACCGGATATTCGGCAGCTTCGGCTATTTCAGACATGATAATTGCCGACACAAAAAAACGCGATGACTATATAGAGTTTCTTAAGACCGGTGAAAAAGATCATCCTATTGAGCTTCTTAAGATCGCCGGCGTGGATATGCAAAGTACTGCTCCCGTGGAAAGTGCCATGTCAGTATTCAAAAAGCTTGTTGAAGAATTCGAGACCTTGGTGTAACATATAATCATGAAAAAAAGAATAATAAATATTTATTCAAATGATCTCCCGGCATCAGAAAACATCTGCCGTCTGCTGAAAGAAAAACTTGAACGCAGCGGTTTTGTGGTTCCCGGGGATTTTTCACATGAGGCAGAACTTCTGGTCTGCGTAGGCGGGGATGGGGCAACTCTTGAAGCCATCAACAAATACGACTTTCCCAAGGTCCCCATAATAGGCATCAACACCGGCCATCTGGGGTTTTTCCAGGAGATAAATCCGGATCAGCTGGATGAGTTCATTTCTAATTACATGGCCGGCAAATACAGACTGCAGCCTCTTTCCACGGTACAGGCCACCGTTTTATCAGAAGATGACACTAATATTCACAAAGGTCTTAATGAAATAGTTATAAAAGGATGGAAATCATATTCTGTTCATCTGAACATATCCATAGGCGGCAGCTTCATCGAAAGATTCAGCGGGGACGGAATAACTATATCCACTCCCGCAGGAAGCACCGCATACAACTACTCACTGGGGGGCTCTATAATAGACCCCCGCTTAAAAGCATTGCAGGTGGCACCTATAGCCCCCATGAACACCACCGCATACAGATCCTTCACATCAAGCATACTGCTGCCTTCGGATCTTTCTCTTGAAGTGGTTCCCGAATACACAAAAAGCAATCAGATATACCTGATAAATGACGGTATTGAAACCGAATACCGTAACATTACCAGCATAAAAGTAGAATTTTCCGATTCTGTAGTCAATCTTCTGCGGTTTGAAACGTATGATTTCTGGAACAAGGTAAAAACAAAGTTTTTATAATAATATGCAAAATTTCAACTACACAGTCACAAAAGAGGATCATGAAAACAAGCTCCGCATATCGGAGCTTGTTCGTCGAAGATTCGGTTTTTCTTCCCGTATGCGAAGCAGGATAAAGAGAGAAGGAAAAGTGATGAGGAACGGGGATCCGGTAAACATCTGGGAAATACCCGAAGAAAAGGATTTGATAAGCATAATCCTTCCCGAAGAAGTCAGCCATTTTGAACCGGAACAAATACCAATCGATGTCATATATGAGGATGATGACCTTTTTATTATAAACAAGCAAGCGGGAGTGGTGGTGCATCCCACAAAAGGCCACCCTGCCCATACAATTGCCAATGGTATCGCAAACCACATGAACGAAACGGACAACCATTTCAAAATGCGCTTTATAAACAGACTGGACATGGACACCTCAGGCCTGCTGCTTTTAGCCAAAAGTGCCTATTGCCAAAATGATTTCATGAAACAGATGGAAAAAAACCGGGTGGAGAAAAAATATACCGCCATAGTTTTGGGACTGATGGAAAACGACAGCGGAGAAATCGATCTTCCCATAGGAAGACCCTCTCCGGAAAGTCTGACCAGATGCGTAAAAGAAGACGGTCGTCCTTCCGTTACCCGCTATGATGTAATAGAAAGATTTCATTTGTCGAAGAGCACTATGGAAAGCGAAGAAGATAAAGAAAAAACAAAGGGATATACCCTTGTTGATATACTTCTTGTTACGGGCAGGACCCACCAGATCAGGGTCCACATGTCCCATATTGGTCATCCTGTGGCAGGCGATCATCTTTACGGCGGAGAAAAAATACACCTTATGGAAAGACAGGCTCTCCATTCAAAAAGCATTTCTTTCCTCCATCCCTTTACCGGAAAACCGGTTTCTGTGGAAGCTCCTTTGCCCTCCGATATGACAGCTGCCCTTGATAAACTGAGGAAACTGAGCGCCCCGGGGAAATCAAAAAAATGAAAACCGTGTATTTGTCAGAAACGGCAGACCCCCGTCTGAAGAACTATATCAGGGAATGCGGATACGATATTTTCAATGTGAAAGCAACAAACCTTGTCTCCGGGCCCATTTCATCCCATGCGGATATTTATTACTGCAAGCTGGGCTGCGGCGACGATGCGCCCGTATTCTGCGGCGAAAAAGCAAGACTCGGACCCGTTTATCCTTCGGATATAATATATAATGCTGCCTGCACGGGAAAATTCTTTATACACGATCTCCGGTATACCGACAGTATGCTCATGGAAAAAGCCAAAGCCATGGGAATGATTTTTATCAATGTTAAACAGGGGTATTCCAAATGCAGCATATGCATCGTTGATGAAAACTCTGTAATAACCTCAGATCACGGCATAGCAAAAAAGATACGGGAAGAAAAAGGCCCGGACTGTCTGCTGATAGAACCGGGACATATCATCTTAAAAGGACATAAATACGGTCTCATAGGAGGATCCTGCGGCCTCATCGGTAACGAGATCGTTTTTAACGGGGATATTTCCCTTCACCCGGATTTCAAAAGGATATCGGATCACATCAAATCCCGGGGTCTTTCCCTTAAATGGTTTCCCGGAAGAGAACTTGAAGATATCGGTTCTTTGCTTTGATCCTGAGTTTTTGGCTTTTATGAATAATCCTCTGTACCGCAATGCAGAACAAAATGATTTTTTCTGTATGATATGAGTCCTTCCTTCTGCATCCCGGAGAGTTCATTGGAAAGAGCACTTCTTTCCACCGAAAGATAGTCTGCCATTTCCTGTCTGTTAAAGGGTACATCAAAGGCATATTTCCCCTGCTTCATGGCTTGATATGACAAGTAGGATAGGACCTTGTCTTTTGTTGACTTTTGAGTTATATGATTTATTTTTCTGGTAAGCTTGAGATTCTGCAGAGATATCACCGACAACAGGTTATGCACCAGTCTACTGTGAAACTCACATCCGGAAGAACATGTCTTTGTTACTCTCTCGGCATTTATAAAAAGGATCTCGCAGTTTTCAGCGGCCATCACATTGCCCATGAGCTGTTCTCCCCGGATACATGAATATGCTTCCCCGAAAACCTGGCCCACTTCAATATTATCTATTATATTCCTGTTTCCCCAAACATCTTCTTTGACAATATTTACCGATCCTTCAAGAACAAGTCCCATTTCGAATATTTCCTTGCCTATGGGAAAAACAACTTCATCTTTTAAATATTTCTGCGTATGCGCTCCCAGGCATTTCAGCATATCCTCCGCTTCTTTTTCTGAAACTCCCCAAAAAAGCGATGTTTTTATAAGAAATTTATAGTTTATCACTTTTTTCTCCTTTTTGTTCTTTTTACAACATACTTCCTGTTTTTATTATAGTATTGTACATATATAAATACAAGTAAAATATAAATAAAGAGGTGTTGAAATGATAAGAAAAATAATAAATATCGATGGGGAAAAATGTAACGGCTGCGGCCTTTGTGCCGAAGCATGCCACGAAGGTGCCATAGGAATGGTGGACGGTAAAGCCAAACTCCTGCGGGACGATTACTGTGACGGTCTTGGGGACTGTCTTCCGGTATGTCCCACCGGCGCCATATCCTTCACCGAAAGGGAGGCGGCAGCCTTTGATGAAAAGGCTGTAATGGAAAATAAAAAATCAAAAGAAAAAGAGCCAGATACTCTGCCTTGCGGATGCCCCGGGACCCAGTCAAAAAAAATAACAAGAGATGAAACTCCCTGTCATTCATCTGAAGCTCCTTCGGCTCCGTCGGTTTCACAGCTTTCACAGTGGCCGGTACAGATCCAGCTGGCTCCCGTAAATGCACCTTATTTCAAAGATGCCCATCTGCTGGTGGCTGCCGACTGCACGGCATACGCTTACGGTAATTTTCATAATGAATTTATAAAGAACAGAGTCGCACTGATAGGATGTCCGAAACTGGATCCCGTTGATTACACTGAAAAGCTTACGGAAATCATTAAAAGCAATGATATTAAAAGCGTTGCAGTAGTAAGAATGGAGGTGCCCTGCTGCGGAGGGATAGAACATGCAGTAAAGACAGCCCTTCAAAACAGCGGCAAATTTATTCCCTGGCAGATAACTACCATAGCCACTGACGGCAGGATACTTGACTGATATCAACGCCGGGAGACTTTGTAAATCATAAAACAAATGTATGCAAAAGAAAACTGCTGTATATTTACAGCAGTTTTCTTTTATCTTCTTATGCCTGATATGTCAATACTCTTTGACCAGAGAAACTTCTTAAGGGCCAATCCTACCTCTTCTCCTTCAAATCTTATCGAAGGCGAAAAATATACTTTGCCCAATTCCGAATCTTCTTCCAAAAAGCCTGCTTCTGCGTATCTCTCTCTATCTTCCTTATCTGCAAAACTTGCAGATATATCCTCATAGGAGCCGCTTCAGCAACTTCTCCTTATAACATCCACCACTACGTCAGAAATGTTATTTTCGTTCATATAGGCTTTGATATCTTCGTTCAACACGATTTTCATAAATACCACCTCCAGTGAGTTTTTCTTTTATGGCTCTGTTATACCCTTTATTGAAAAGCTTAAACATGTCTTTTTCTTAATGTCGATCTATTCTTACTTTATCTTTATTATTGGAAAGATATATGATTTCTGATATACTCTCTTTCAGATGCAAAGGAAAGGTCAGGTATAAATGAAGCTAAGCAGATACACATATCTTATGATGACAGGCCACATATGTGCAGACATAACGCAGGGAGCTCTTCCTGCCATTCTTCCTTTTCTGATAGCAGAAGGCAATATTACATATACATCCGCCGCCGGCCTTGTTCTGGCCACCAGCTCGGTATCGTCTCTTTTGCAGCCCGCTTTCGGTTATCTGGGGGATCGGGGGTCCAACCAGTGGCTTATGGCTCTTGGAATATTTCTTGCGGGAACCGGTTTTGCCATCATAGGTTTCATGGATTCCTACTGGGGCATGTTTGCAGCCGCCGCAGTATCAGGTGCCGGTGTTGCCCTTTTCCATCCGGAAGGCGGAAAAACAGCCAACCTGGTTGCCGGTGAAAACAAAGGAATGGGAATGGGTCTTTTTGGAGCCGGAGGTAACATAGGTTTCACTCTTGGCCCCATGATAGCCTCTGTCACCATGGTCAGCTTCGGCATCAAAGGCACTGCCTTCTTTTTCTTTCCGGCAATCGTTGTCACTGTCATTTTTTTGATGTCCATAAAAACACTCAAAAAATTCATGCATATGACAGCATCTGAAAACGACAAAAAAGGATATTCCGAAGATAACGAAAATAACTGGTCTTCCTTTGGCAGGGCAGTATCTATAGTCTTTATAAGATCCATAATAAACTACGGCCTTCTGGTTTTCGTCCCTCTTTACTGGGTGGGGATCCTTGGTCAGTCGGAGGCTTCCGGAAGTATTAAGCTTACTATCATGTCCGGGGTAGGTGTTTTTGCCACTCTGGCGGGAGGCAAACTTGCTGACAAGCTGGGATTCGTACCGGTCATACGGGCAGGGAATATACTGATGATACCTTTTTTGATACTTCTGCTCATGACCGAAAATATTTTGACTGCCACGCTGCTGCTCATACCCATAGCCTTCTGCAACAGCGTCCCCTACAGCGCCATGATCGCTCTGAGCCAGAGTTTCCTCCCCAAGTCTGTAGGTCTGGCCTCCGGAATAACTCTGGGACTTTCTGTCAGCATCGGAGGTATGGTCTCTCCTTTCATGGGCAAAATAGCTGACATTTACGGGCTTACCGCAGCAATGTATGTGCTCCTGGGATTTGCTGTTGTCGCAGTCTTTATTTCTTTTATTCTTCCAAAAGAAAAGAGTTCCTGACTTTCATTCCGGGATCATATCCTTATTGTATCCGTAATGGTATCTGTAATGATTTCCATAATGATATCCGAAAAAATATCAGAAAAAACCGGGGACGCTTCTTTGCGCCGCCCGGCATTCTTTTTTACGATCATTAATAACATTTATACCGGATAAACCGAGTCTTCTTCATTCAAAAGGTCCAGATCCAGTTTGTACATTCTTTCCACTCTTTTTTTGAAGAAATTCTGAGCCACTTTGGGGAAAAATGCCTGTGTCAGCACATCTTCCTCCTGCTGCATATATACTGCACAATCCTTCCTGGCCTGTTCAAGTTCGGGTTTTATCAGATCTGCAGGTCTGCAGGTTATCTGCTCTTCTCCTTCAAGGATCTTATCAACTATCTCTTTTTTTATTGGTACTGTGGTTTTTCCGTACATGCCCTTTACAAGCTGTCTTACTTCATTTGGTACCATCTTGTAACGCTCTCCCATTACCACATTCAAAACTGCCTGAGTACCCACTATCTGGCTTGTTGGTGTTACCAGCGGCGGATAGCCTAAGTCTTCCCTTACCTTGGGTATCTCTTTCAGCACATCCTCGAATTTCTCCATGGAGTTGGCCTCTTTTAGCTGGGAAACCAGATTTGAAAGCATGCCTCCCGGCACCTGATACATCAGTGTATTTATATCAACGCCCATTAGTTTTGGATCCATCAGACCGCTTTCTATATACTTTTCTCTGAAAGGTCTGAAGTGCTCCGCCACTAGATTTAGTTTGTCCATGTCAAGACCGGTGTCGTACTTTGTGCCTTTGAATGCAGCCACCATGGGTTCTGTTGGCGGCTGGGATGTCCCTCCGGAAAAAGGTGAGATGGCTGTATCTATTATATCGACCCCTGCTTCTGCAGCTTTCATATATGTCAGGCTTCCCAGTCCGCTGGTGGCATGGGTGTGAAGTTCGATGGGTATACTTATTTCCTTTTTGAGGTCTTTTACCAGTTTGTAAGTGTTGTAGGGATCAAGAAGACCTGCCATATCTTTTATACAGAATGAATCACATCCCATTTCTTCGATCTCTTTGCCGAGTTTTACAAACATTTCGTTGGTGTGTACGGGGCTGATGGTATAGGATACGCATCCCTGAGCGTGACCCCCGTTTCTCTTTGTTGCGCTGACCGCCGCTTCCAGATTCCTGGTATCGTTCAAAGCATCGAATATCCTTATTATATCAATACCGTTTGCTATGGCTCTGTCTACAAATTCATTTACCACATCGTCCGCATAATGCTTGTATCCAAGAAGGTTCTGACCTCTCAAAAGCATCTGAAGCTTTGTTTTCTTTATTCTCTTCCTTATTTCTCTCAGACGGTCCCATGGATCCTCATCAAGATATCTTATGCATGAATCATATGTCGCCCCGCCCCACATCTCAAGAGCATGATAGCCCACTTCGTCCATGGTCTCAAGTATGGGCACCATTTCTTCTGTGGTCATCCTTGTGGCTATCAGTGACTGGTGTCCATCCCGCAAAACCGTTTCTGTTATTTTTACTTTTGTCATTTTTCCCTCCGTACCTTTTGTACTTAATTCAATACAAAATACATTATAGCTTTAATGCTGTGGGCTTTCAATAATTATTTTTTGAAAACTCATCATATTTTCAGACGGCAGACTTCTTTGGCGGGAATTTATCGACTTATTGTTTCCGGATGCTTGACTGCACCTCATTCTTTTGTCTTTTGCAATGCTGTGGAAACTATACCGCACATTATGCCGCCCAGAGGGAAAACGACCCATGCAGGATGCCAGTATCCTCCCAGAAAACCAAGCAAAAGAAATATTGCTGTGGCAGACAGCATTATTATTGAGC
>JAAYYX010000230.1 GCA_012515135.1 Clostridiales bacterium
AGAAAACATTACTGAAATATGCAAGAAGGTTCAGCAAAAACAAACTGGCAGCCAGAACGAGGAAGGTAAAATGGCTCAGATAAACCCCTTGTTTTGCAAGATACAACAAATCAAGCATTTTCATCCAAAGTATATTATGCTATAATATTTTCTGTGATTTACAAAAAAAACTATCATTTGTATTCGCAAAGGAAGGTGCTATTATAAGAAAATACTTTTTGCATGGAGGAATTTGAAATAGAAAACAATTCTGTTTTCAATAGCGATGTGGCAGAAAAAAATGATGAAAATAAGTTTTCGGGAACGGTAACAGATGACGGAAAAGAAAACAAAGATAAAGATGTTATCAAATAACTTTTGTTTTATCAGACAGATGGCGTCACATAAGTGAACGCCATCTTTTGTTATCGGGGGTGCATGATGCATCAGAAGAGAAGATGATTTGATCAGGGAGCAGGAATGACTGAAAAAAAAGCGGAAATAAAAGAAATAATTTTTCATAACAAAGAAAATGCCTATACTATTGCTTATGCGGAGTCGGAAGAAGAAAGCTTTACCGCATTGGGAATACTGCCCGGCTGCAAAAAAGGCAGCACTTTCATTCTTCAGGGAGATTTCAGGATACATCCAAAATACGGGGAGCAGTTTGTATTCAGTCATAGCCACGAGGTCATGCCTTCCTCTGAAGAGGGGATAGAGGGTTTTCTTGCTTCCGGAGTTTTGAAGGGGATCGGTCCAAAGGCGGCGAAGGCCATAGTATCAAAATTCAGAGAGGACACTTTCAGAATAATAGAAGAAGAGCCTGAAAGACTTAGAGAAGTGCCGGGTATAGGCAAAAAAAGGGCCGAGTCCATAGCAGAGGCTTTTAAGTCACATAAAGAATTTGCTGAAATGACTTTGTATTTCCAGCAGTTCGGAATAAGCGCCGAGTATACCATGAAACTTTACAGGGTATATGGTAAAGACACAATAGAAGCAGTAAAAGAAAATCCTTACAGACTCACAGAAGATGTTTTCGGGATAGGCTTCAAAAAGGCGGATGTTATTGCCGAGAAAATGGGAGTGGCCAAAGATGATGAATCCAGGATAAAAAGCGGGATCAAATTTGTTTTGATGCACTTCGCCGCATCGGGCAGTACTTTTGTGCCACAAAAGGAGCTTTGTGAAAAAGCAGGGGAGCTGATGGATATTGAAAGTTTTCTCATAAATGATGTTCTTGCGGCAATGGCTTTTGAAGATGAGATAAGAATAGAGAAAATGGAAGACAGGAATGCGGTATTTCTTATGCCCTATTTTATGGCAGAACAAAATGTATGCAAAAGACTGTTAAGTCTTGAGAAAGCAGATCTTAAACCTGTCAGCACAGAAATGGAAAGCCTTATTGCCGCTGCTGAGGCAGATGCCGGCATACACTTTTCGGAAAATCAGAAATATGCCGCTAAGACTTCCATCAATAATGGACTTTGCGTTATAACCGGAGGTCCGGGCACCGGGAAAACCACAGTAATAAACGGAATAATAAAAATATTGATAAAAAGCGGCATGAATGTGGCTGTGGCGGCACCCACGGGAAGGGCGGCAAAAAGGATAACAGAGACCACAGGATATGAAGCCTCTACGATCCACAGACTTCTTGAATATTATTATTCGGCAGCCGAAGATGCCATGTTTTTCGGAAGAAATGCGGAAAATCCCCTTGAACATGATGCTGTCATAATAGATGAGAGTTCCATGATAGATCTGATGCTTATGAACGGACTTCTGAATGCCATAAAACCCGGGACAAGACTGATAATGGTGGGAGATTCGGATCAGCTCCCTTCTGTGGGAGCCGGCAATGTGCTTAGAGATATACTGGAAAGTGAATTCATATATTCCGTAAAATTAAACGAGATATTCAGACAGGCGGCAGAAAGCCTTATAGTCGTAAACGCACACAGGATAAACAGAGGAGAATATCCCGATTGCAATGCAAAAGACAAAGACTTTTTTATGATCAGGAGTAAAAGTGAAAGAGAGGTGCTGGATTCCATATTGGAGCTTTGTGAAAACAGACTGCCCTCATACTATAGGGATCTGGATCCCTCAAGAGATATACAGGTGTTGACGCCTGTAAGGAAAGGGCTTCTGGGGTGTGTCAATCTCAATAAAGAGATACAGAGCATAATCAATCCTTCCCATGAACGACTTTCAGAAAAGACATATGGAGAAAAGATATTTCGTGAAAATGACAAAGTGATGCAGATAAAAAACAATTATATGCTCAAATGGAAGACGACAGATGATTTTACCGAGGGAGAAGGAGTTTTCAACGGTGATGTGGGAACCATAAAAAAAATAGACAATGACTTCAATGAACTTACAGTAGAATATGACGGCAACCGGTATGTTGTTTATGATTTTTCCCAGCTGGATGAACTGGAGCCTGCATATGCCGTTACGGTACATAAAAGTCAGGGCAGTGAATTCCCTGTGGTAGTTATCCCCATATCATGGTTCCCGCCGGTGCTCTCCACCAGAAATCTTCTTTATACTGCTGTAACAAGAGCAAAAAAAGCTGTTATAATAGTAGGATCTGAAGCAAGAATGCAGGCAATGGTGGACAATAACAGCATCAAAGAGCGCTATTCCGGGCTCAAGGCAAGACTTCAAATGCTCCTTGACAGTGAGAAAATCTAAAAAAAGGGAAAAAGCAAAAGTATGAAAATAAAGGAGAATATCTTCGAAGTTATATTCCCTTCGAACATATATTGTATATGCTGCGGAAGTATAATAGACAAAAGCAGGCCCTATGCTTTGTGTGATTCCTGCGTCGAAAAATTTCACTGGGCCACCGGCAAAACATGCAAAAAATGTGGTAAGATCCTGGAAGAAACATATAAAAATGATTATTGTTATGACTGCATGGATACGAAGCATGTTTTCAGAAA
>JAAYYX010000231.1 GCA_012515135.1 Clostridiales bacterium
GGTCGTGACACAGTGTTGCTCTGCGGGATAGAAACGCATATATGTGTAATGCAGACGGCAATGGATCTTCTTGAAAAAGGATATAAAGTTTTTGTTATCGCAGACTGCACAGCATCAAGGAAGGAAAGTGACAAGAACTGCGGCATCCGCCGAATGGAAAGGGCAGGGGCAGTAATAACCACCTATGAAGCAATTCTTTTTGAAATACTTGAAGATGCCAAAAACGAAGGCTTCAAAGAGATCTCCCATATTATAAAATGAAAAATAGAATGTGGACTAAAAGATACGGGACACAAGAATGTTAACTAATTAACTTTTGTACAGATACTTTGCATGCTGAAAATTATGTGATATCATTAATCAGAAAAAACTGATATGTAAAATCATATATAAATCATATTACATAAACAAAGGAGGATAATCCAACATGAGAGAAGTAGTAATAGTGAGCGCAGCCAGGACACCTATAGGAAGTTTCGGAGGCACATTAAAAAATGTTGCGGCCAGGACTTTGGGAACGATAGCAGTAAAAGGAGCCATAAAAAGAGCAGGCATAAACCCCGAAGATGTGGATGAAGTAATAATGGGATGCGTTCTTCAGGGAGGACTCGGACAGAATATAGCAAGGCAGATATCGATTGATTCGGGCATACCCAAAGAAGTTCCTTCTATGACGATCAACAAGGTTTGCGGGTCCGGCTTAAGGGCTGTGGAACTGGCAGCTCAGATAATAAAAGCCAATGATGCTGAGATCATCGTGGCAGGAGGAGCAGAAAGCATGTCCATGGCACCCTATGTAACAAGGAAAGCCCGCTGGGGAGCAAGGATGGGAGATGACAAACTGGTTGATATGATGGTATATGACGGACTTACAGATGTTTTCGGACAGTATCATATGGGGACCACTGCAGAAAATATATGTGAGCAGTGGAATTTAACAAGAGAGGAACTTGATGAGTTCTCAGCAACGTCTCAGCAAAAAGCCATAGCTGCCATCAAAGCAGGCAAATTCAGGGACGAGATCGTTCCTGTGGAGATACCTCAGAAAAAAGGAGACCCTGTAGTTTTTGATACAGATGAATACCCAAAGGACGGAGTAACAAAAGAGAGCATAGGCAAACTGAGGCCGGCATTCAAAAAAGACGGCATAGTTACCGCCGCCAATGCATCGGGTATCAATGATTCCGGTGCGGCAGTGGTGGTCATGTCAAAAGAAAAGGCCGATGAACTGGGACTTGAACCAATGTGCACGGTTTTAAGCTATGCTTCTGCGGGGGTGGATCCGAGTATAATGGGAATAGGGCCTGTGCCGGCCACAAAAAAAGCACTGGAAAAAGCCGGACTTACTGTGAATGATCTGGATCTTATAGAAGCCAATGAAGCTTTTGCGGCCCAATCTGTGGCTGTAGGCAAGGAACTGGGATTCGACAAAGAAAAACTCAATGTAAACGGCGGTGCCATAGCCCTTGGACATCCCATAGGATCATCAGGTTGTAGGATACTTATCACACTGATTTATGAAATGCAAAAAAGAGATGCAAAAAAAGGTCTTGCCACATTGTGCATAGGCGGCGGACAGGGAACGGCAATGATAGTTCAAAGATAAGATAAAAATACAAGATCCAATAAACCATTACAAAGCAAGCGGGATATATTCCCTGCTTGCTTTTTTATTTTCCTTCAAAATAAAAACGGATCCGAAGATCCGTTTTTGAATATTTTTTTGAAGTATATATTTATTCTTCTTCCGGCGGGGTGGCTATAACAAAGGGTTGTTCAGCAGGTTCCCCTGTCAGGCTTGAACTTTCATGCCACATGTAGAAGAATCTTTCTGCGCCATATGTATAGTATCCGTCCTGATAATTATCGGAAGTGTCATAGGGGTCAGCCAGGATGACGACATCATCTCCGAAACTATCCGGTGTGCCCATGTCATCATAGCCTATGATAACCTGCCAGTGGCCGCTCCAGTCGATCCAGTCAACCATTATGGGTGTTTCTGCTTTCAGGTTTTTCTTTACCCATTTTATGAAATCCTGATCGGCTGTATCACTGGTATCCCAGCTGAAAGTCGCACTGCCGTCTTCGGGGCTTCTTTCCACATCCCAGCCTATCTCTTCAAAGAACTTGGCAATGCCGTCGGGACCTACACCTGTTTCATCACTGGTATCAGACATCTCTGCAATGCTCAGTTCATCATATTTTTTCTCGTCATACATATCGTAATGGTTAAGCACCATAAGAGCTGAGCAGGGGCCGCAGGAATACTCTGTAGTTTGCTGATATGTTTCAAATTCCGGGATCACAGTAAGAGAATCCGTTGATTCCAGATTGTAAACATCCAAAGGCACAAAATAGCCTCCGTCAAAATGGTCTCCGACTCCGTCGTAGGATGAAGCACCTGTTGTTGTGGTGTCATATCCTTCCGGATACGGGATAGCATGCTTCTCAAAAGCGGCGGTCTCATCATCTCCGCCGCATGCGGCAAAAGCAAAAACCATTACCAGTGTCAATAAGACAATCAATAATTTTTTGGTTTTCATGTTCATGTCTCCTCCTAAAATTTCATAATACATAATTATTCATCATTACGATTATACACCCGTAAGAAGGCAATAGTAAAGAATAAATCAGAAAATTTTGAAACCGGCCTTAAGATCCGATTCCATTTCAGCCCGGTGGGGAAGGGAATTTATCCCGGGGTTGCCGCCTGTGTGGATGAATATAACTGTTTGATTTTTATCGATCAAACCTGAATCTATCATCTTAAGGATGCCGTTGAATGTTTTGCCCGTGTAGCAGGGATCAAGGATAATGGCTTCGCGGCGAGCCATATAATAAATAGCTTCTCTTACTTCGGAAACGGGGTTATTGTATGCGCCGTATGTCCAGTCATGGTTTATATCAAAATCCTTTTCGGAGGCGGAAATATTTATCCGGTTACCGTAAAAACCTTTTATTTTTTTAAAATATCGTCTGGCCCAAACTGCAGGTTCAGAGGGGAAGGGAGCTATGGCTATCCCTGTAAGATCCATTTGGATATTTTCGTTTTTGATACCGCAGAAAAGCCCCATATATGTGCCCATGCTTCCCACGGCGCAAAATATCTTTGGCACATTGATACTTTTGTTTTTTATCTGTAATGCCAGTTCTTTGGCACAGTCATAATAGCCCAGGATGCCCAGTTCACTGGATCCTCCCATTGGTACAAAGTAAACTTTTTCTCCCTGATTTTCGTAGTCCCGGGTAATTTTTGCCAATGTTTCTGACAAAAGCGATCCGTCTGAAATCCCCGGCTCCGGCCTTTTTATAAAAACTTCAGCACCCATCATACGGTCAAGAAGAATGTTCCCGGAAATCTCGCCGGAATGATCGGCTATTGATACTATGGCACATTTCATACCGTATTTTGCAGCAACGGCAGCAGTAAGCCTTCCGTGATTTGTCTGAGGAGCTCCTGTTGTAAGCAGCAGGGTAGATTTTTTATCCAGGGCATCATGTATGAAGTATTCGAGTTTACGCAGTTTGTTCCCTCCCATGCCGGGATCCGTAAGGTCGTCTCTTTTGATCCAGAAATCAACACCGGTATCCCGGGAGATCCCTTCAAGCCGCTCCAATGGAGTGGGCAGTTTCAAAAATCCGTCCTTGCTGTATCCTAAAGTCATTAGATCCCTCCTTTTTATGGGACAATTATAACATGTATCTGCGAATTTATTGAAGAACAGCCGAGAAAAATGTGATATAATAATCAGGCATATAATAACCGGAGGAAAACAATGTCAGAAAAAGAAAACATAACTTCAAATTTTATTCATAATATTATCGATGCTGATAATGAAACGGGCAAATACGGAGGCAGAGTATATACAAGATTCCCTCCCGAACCCAACGGATACCTTCACATAGGACATGCCAAGTCCATA
>JAAYYX010000039.1 GCA_012515135.1 Clostridiales bacterium
GATCTGTTGAGATCGCAGTAAGGGATGCTGTTGATGCTTTTGATTCCATGCGGACCAAAGAAGGAGCAAAGCTGGCAGAGGACCTGGCAATGAGAGCAGCAAAGGTGAGGGATGACCTGAAAAAGATAGAAAAAAAAGCCCCCCTGGTAAGCAAAACATATGCCATAAAACTGGCGGAGAGAATAGAAGAGATTATTGGTAAAGAGATAGATATCCCAAAAGACAGGATATTGCTGGAGGCGGCAATATTCGCAGACAAGGCCAATATAACAGAGGAACTTGTAAGGCTTGACAGCCATATGATCCAGATGGACGATATAATAAGCAAGAGTGATAGATCTGATGGCAAGAAACTTGATTTTCTGGTGCAGGAAATGAACAGAGAGGCCAATACAATAGGATCAAAAGCAAATGACATGGAAATAACCGGCATAATGCTTGAAATAAAGAGTGAAGTCGAAAAAATAAGGGAACAGGTCCAGAATATAGAATAACAGTATATCCAATTTTATGTTGAATGAGGGGCACTGTGATGATATAATAAATATTCGCATCGATGATGCGGAGGAGCAAAAATGGCAAAAGGACGATTGTTTATTATTTCCGGTCCTTCGGGAGCGGGAAAAGGAACGATATGCACAAGATTACTTGAAGAAACAGAAAAACTTTTTTTCTCTGTTTCTATGACCACACGAAAGCCCCGGGAAGGAGAAATCGAGGGCAGGGATTATTATTTTGTTTCAGAAGAGAAATTCCTTGAAATGAAAGCAGGTGACGGGTTTCTGGAGTCGGCATATGTTTATCAGGATCATTACGGTACTCCGAAGCAGATGGTAATGGAAAAACTGGATTCGGGAAATGATGTGGTCCTTGATATAGACATACAGGGGGCCATGAGCATAAAAAAAGCATGCCCGGACGGAGTGTTTATTTTCATCCTGCCGCCTTCAATGGCAGAACTCAGAGAGAGGATCACCGGAAGAGGAACCGAAGAAAACGAAAGCATCGAAGTAAGAATGGCAGGAGCGATGAAAGAGATCGCATATATACACAAGTATGATTACTGTGTTGTAAACGGAGAACTTGAAGAAGCTGTATGCAGGGTCAAAGCAATAATAACAGCAGAACATTCAAGAGTTTCGGAAGACATTTATGAACTTATAGAAAAATATAAGGAGGAAATATAATGCTGTATCCATCTATTAATGAAATAAGAAAAAAAGCAGACAGCAGGTATACTCTTGTTATACTGGCTGCCAAAAGAGCCAGAGATATAATCGACGGCAAACCTGTGCTTATTGAAGACACCGATGAAGAAAGACCTGTGTCGGTGGCCGCAAGGGAAATAGCGGAGGATTATATAACATATAAGCGTCAGGAATAAGAAACTTTTATAATGCGCCGGAAGGCGCATTTTATATTGCATATCAACTTCATGAACGAAGGACCCGTGAGAATTCTCAAAAGGGAAGGGACAAGATGAAAAATGATGACATAATGCAATATGAAATGAGAAAAAAACGAATAGTTGTCATCAAGAAAAAGGAAACTGCAAGGATCCCCCAAAGTGAAATACTATTCATAGAACAGAGAGAAAGAAAGATCGTGATCGTCACTGAAAAAGAAACCTTTACATACTATGGCAAAATGAAAGACTGCTGGCCCGTACTTTCAGGATGTTTCCACAGATGCCATACATATCTTGCGGTCAATCTGGACAATGTCCGAAGGATCGCTGATGGAGCAATATCTTTTTTTGGCAGCAAAGAAATAGTTTTTCTGGGTAGGTCTGCCTATTCAAAAACAAAGAAGGGATTCAACACATATCTGAAGAAGACCCATGCGGAAGAAATCCCTTGCAAATGCTGAAATATTATAGTATACTAATTTGCGGTGTCGCTAAGGGAGCGCCATCGTAAAATTCACACATCCGGCTGCCGAAAGACGGTGCCGCATATGCGGTTTCTTTTGGGGGATGCCAGGATGGAGGTATAACCGGGAGGAAAACAAAATGTCAGTTATTTCAATGAAACAATTACTTGAAGCAGGTGTACATTTCGGACATCAGACCAGGAGATGGAACCCTAAAATGGCTCCGTATATATTTACTGAAAGAAACGGGATATACATCATAGATCTTCAAAAAACAGTTAGGAAAATCGAAGAAGCTTACGAATTCATGAGAACAGTAGGCGAAAGCGGCAAACCCGTTCTTTTCGTGGGCACAAAAAAACAGGCCCAGGGGGCCATACAGGATGAGGCACTAAGATGCGGTATGTTCTATGTGAACCAGAGCTGGAAGGGCGGAACTTTAACAAATTACAAAACCATTTCTTCAAGGATAAAGAGGCTGTTCGACATCCAGAAAATGGAGGAAGACGGCACATTCCAAATGCTTTCCAAAAAAGAAGTACTTACATTAAGAAACGAAGCGGAAAAACTAGAAAAATTCTACGGTGGCATCAAGGATATGAAAGGCATGCCCGTAGCACTTTTTGTGGTAGATCCCAAGAAAGAGGCCAATGCCGTAAGAGAAGCAAGAATACTGGGGATACCGGTGATCGGTATAGTCGACACCAACTGCGATCCGGATGATGTAGATTTTGTTATACCGGCAAATGACGATGCCATAAGAGCAGTCAAGCTTATCGCATCAAGTATGGCAGATGCCATAATTGAAGCAAACCAGGGAGAAAGCTTTGATGAAGGCGAAGATGATATAGAGGAAGTAGAAACCGAAAAAACAGAAACGGCAGAAGAGGAAGCGCAAAAAGCATCAGATGATGAAGAAAACCAAGAGGTCGCTTCTGAAGAAAGCGAGGAAAAATAAATGTCAGTAACGGCAAGTATGGTAAAAGAACTGCGTGAGATCACAGGCGCAGGTATGATGGACTGCAAGAATGTCCTGACCGAGACAGATGGAGATATAGAAAAGGCAGTGGAACTGCTCAGAGAAAAGGGTATTGCCAAGGCAGCCAAAAAGGCTGACAGAATAGCAGCTCAGGGTCTGGTGAGGACCGCATTTACCGATGACGGCAAAGCAGCTGCAATAATAGAAGTGAATTCAGAAACTGACTTTGTGGCAAAAAACGAAGAATTCATAAGTTTTGTGGATGCACTGGCAGAACTTGTGCTTGAAACTGATGTGAAGAGTAAAGAAGAATTCATGGATTTGCCCTTTGAAGGTTCCAACGTGCAGGAAGTATTGAAAAGCAAGATAGCAAAAATCGGCGAGAATATGAATATAAGAAGATTTGAAAGACATTCTGCGGCGGGCACCGTATACAAAGGATATATTCACGGTAACGGCACCATAGGCGTTATCGTGGGGATAAAAACAGAGGCTTCTGCCGAAGAAACAGAAGAAGCCGGCAAGGATGTGGCCATGCAGGTGGCATCCATGAATCCGAAATTTTTGGACGGAAATGATGTGGATCCAAAGTTCATTGCAGAAGAGAAAAAAATCCTCACACAGCAGGTACTGAATGAAGGCAAAAAGCCCGAAATGGTGGACAGGATAGTGGAAGGCAAGCTGAAGAAGGAACTTAAGGAATACTGTCTTCTGGAGCAGAAATTTGTCAAGGACAGCGAGATAACGGTAAAACAGTATATAGAAAACACCGGCAAAACAAAGGGCAAAGATATGGAAGTGACATCCTTTGTACGCTTTGAAGTGGGAGAAGGCATAGAAAAGAAAGAAGAAGACTTTGCCGAAGAAGTGGCAAAACAGATGGGCATGAGCAAGTAGAAGAGACTTTTTACCCAAAAGATATTAGTTTGTATTGACAAATATATTTACAGATACAGCAGTGTTCATATTTGTAGGAGTTGATAAAATGGGTATTTTTGATTTTGATGTTGACGGCGACGGTGAATTTACAGCACTTGATACGGAAATAGCAGATGAGCTTGATGAGGCCGGCAGAGACAACGATCCACTGATCGGGCGGGCTTATGAACTGGGGTTGGATCCTGAAGGATATGATTCCATAGAGGAACTGCAGGAAGCAGTTGAGGAAGCAGAAGAAGCAGAATAAGCGGAAGCAGGATCAAAGCAGGATATAACAGGTCAGTGTCTCAGCAAAAACGGTACTAAAAAGATATGAAAAATTTCATGTGGGAACAAATAAAAACGGCTTTCGGGCCGTTTTTTTGTTTCAAAAACAGGAAATTGCTTATAAAACAAAATAGTTTGATTATCAAATAAAAATGTTGCATTTCTCGTTTCTCTGTTTTATAATCAGTTAGAAGTTTATAAATTAGGAGGTACATTATGACATTTGACAAAATCAAAAAAATAATTGCAGAGCAGCTTTCTGCAGATGAAGAAAAAGTAAAAATGGAAACACATCTTATGAAAGACCTGGAGGCGGATTCTCTGGACGCAGTGGAAATAATAATGCGCATAGAAGAAGAATTTGAAATCGAGATCTCAGATGAAGATGCGGA
>JAAYYX010000232.1 GCA_012515135.1 Clostridiales bacterium
ATGAAATAATAGTCGGCGAAGGGGAGAGAATGAATTTCATAGGCATAGTAGTAAGCGGCAAGGTGAGAGGCGAAAAGTTCCATATGGAAGGGGACGTGCATCTTGTCTATATGTATGAAATAGGAGAACTGTTCGGTCTGGACACGGCCACCACCAGGACCAGGATCGCACCCGTTACTTTTCTTGCGGATAAAAATTCTTCGGTGCTGACTGTAAATATGGACAGAATAATGGGATCTTCCATGCAGGGCAAACTGGCTTTGAACATGATAAGCATGCTGGCAGACGAAAACATAAGGAAGTTATATAAAATCGAAACTATCTCCAGAAGGGGGTTAAGAGACAGAATAATGACATATCTGCATATAAGGCAGAAAAAACTGGGCAGAGAAGAATTTCGTATAATGATGACTCAGGAGCAGTTCGCACAGTATCTTTGCGTGAACAGAAGTGCATTGACATGGGAACTTGCCAAGATGAAAAAAGATGGGATAATAGATTTCCACAAGGATAGTTTCATAATAAAGAAATAAGAAGAACAAATCGGAAAAAATTTCATTAATGTTGGTACAACAACAAAAAACCCTGCCAAGGCAGGGTATTTTATTAGTATAAGGTCGTCAGCGAGGCCTTACTCTTATTCAAAAATATTTTGCCTCATATCAGCCGGTGGATATTATCCGCCGGCTGATGAAACAAAAAAAGCGACAGGGGAAGGGAAGAAAGGAAAGATATTATGGAATTTTTCGATATGGTCCAAAGAAAACGCATGAGCAAAGTCATAGCCATATTCCTGGCGATATGCCTGATATTTACAATGGGCATGTATGCAACAACGGATATTGCAAAGGCAGAGGACTTAAAATGGGCAGATCCGGATGACCAAAGCAGTTATGATATTTCATGGTATGAAGGACACGAGGATGATGCATCATATACTCTTGATACAGCAGAGGAATTGGCGGGACTTGCATTTATTATCAACACATATTATGAGAGTGAAGATTTTTCGGGTCAGGGAATAACCTTGGGAAATGATATAAGCTTAAGTGGCAAATTATGGCCGGCAATAGGTGGCGGAGGTTCTGATCCGCAAGTACAGATCGGAGACAGAACTTATAATACACAGTTCAAGGGAGATTTTGACGGCGGCGGTTATACCATATCAAATATGGTGATCGCACCTGCTGATTCAGATATGCCCGCACAAACATCATTGAACTATGGGCTTTTTGGACTTGTATATTCAGGAACTGTCAAAGATGTCACGGTTACAGGCAATGCAGATGTGACATCAACAAAAAAATGCGGAGTCGCCGGCATAATAGGAGAAACAATGGGAGCGGCCGAAATAATAAATTGTCATAGTCGGGTCACCATAAATACAGATAATCAATATGCCGGAGGCATAGTTGGTATGTGCTGGAACGGAGCGGATATAAGGAACTGTTCAAACAGCGGGACAATAAACGGCGGCTATAATGATACAGGCGGAATAACAGGAAGCTTGGAAGGAGAGGTCACCGGCTGCATGAATACAGGGAATGTATCGGGAGACAGAACAGTAGGGGGTCTTGTGGGAAGCAACAATTCTAAAACAACAGAACCTGCTTATATAGCAAATATAGAAAACTGTTATAATACGGGGAATGTATCGGGAGCAACTGCAGGCGGCATCGCCGGTCTTGAAAAAGGAAATGTGAGCAACAGCTATAATACAGGCACGGTTTCAGGAGAAATCGCAGGCGGAGCTTTTGGACAAGTAGGCTCATATGCCGGTGACCCTGTTGCAAAAGCAAGGGCATATTATCTCAGTACTTCAGCGGCAAAGGGTGTGGGTGCAGTTGATGAGGGCACAACAATAGATTACAGAGCCATACCGATTTATGCGGATAATGAACAAAGGATAAGCGTTGAGAGCAATTCATATCAGAAAGTTTACGGCAGTTCTCCTTTTAGCCTTTATGCGGAAACTGACGGAAACGGGAAGCTTACCTATTCATCAAATAATGAATCGGTAGCAAGGATATCTTCAGCGGGCAAGGTCACTGTCACCGGCACCGGGCTGGCGGTGATAACAATAAAAGCATCAGCTACAAGTACCTATTCTGCTGCAGCCAAAACTGTAGCCGTAAAAGTGGTGCCAAAAAAAGCATATTTGACTAAAATAAAAAAATATAAAAAGGCTTTAAAAATTTACTGGAAAAAGGATATCCATTCAACAGGATACCAAATCGTTTTGGCAAAAAATAAAAAGTTTACAAAGGGCAAAAAAATTGTAACAGTAAAAAACAACAGTATAACAAGCAAAAAAACCACAAAGCTTTCAGCCAATAAAAAGTATTATGTTAAAATAAGGTCTTACAAAGTAATAGAAGGTAAAAAAGAATATGGTCAATGGAGCAGTATAAAAACAAAAAAGACGAAATAGAAAATGTTGAAAGCAAATAATAAAAAAGACTGGATCACAAAAAAAGTTTTTTTAGCAGTAGCATTTATGCTACTGCTGTTTGCCTTTTTTTCAGTTGCTTCCACTTCCGCTTCTGCTTCCGAAGGAATAAAAACATCTTCCTCTGTAACGGAACTCAAAATATATATTGGTTATTTCGGTGGTCCCTATTACTTGAAAAAAACTTATTCGGTCAATGACCTGTATGGTATGGAGACTCACAGAAGAATATATTCTTTCATTGATTCAGGACCTTCATTATGTCTTGACTGTGCCATTGGCGTGGACATTGAAGACATATTAGAGGCGGCAGGAATAGATATTAATTCAACTGAAACTTTTTATTTTTATACCAGCGACAGCGGCAGTAGATATTTTGCCTCATTTGCAAAAACAGCTCTGATCGATACATCAAGATATTATTATCCAAACGAAATAAAATACTTTGAGAGAACAGGAACAGCCGATGAAAGAGCAATGGAAGGAGCAGTACAGGTACCGGCAATGATGGCTTTGAGCGATAACTGGAGAACATATGAGAAAGGTCAGGTTTTTACAGAGGATTTTGAGACACAAAATACCGGCAACAGATTCAGACTTATGTTCGGACAAACGAATCTTACTGACAGAACAGCAGACAGATCGGCAAAATATGTAAAGCGGATAAATGTCATGCTGGGCGGATATCCCACAATAACAGCCACAAGTCCATACCTGGATATGAAGGTGGGAAGCAAAAAAAGCATCAGTCTTAAAATAGATGCGGCAGATATCCTTCTTGAAGAGAAAATAAAAGAGAACATAACATGGACATCAAGCGATGAAAGTGTGGCCACTGTGGATAGGAACGGCATAGTGACAGTAAAAGGGGAAGGAGAAACGGTAATAACGGCCAAATACAAAGATCAGTCAGTGGAAGTGACAATAAACGGGGAGAAAGGCACTGCAGCCGGCTACGGCGTGGAAGATGGAGACGGAGACGGCCGCAGCAGCATAAGTGAAGTAAGCCTGGGAGATGGAGACGGAATAAAAGTAGAAGCCTCAGGTGGCAGCGGTCAGGCTTGGCGCGTATACGAAATGGATGAAAAGGCAGAGGAGCTGCCCGAAATAAAAAGGAATAATGATCTTATCCCGGTCATAGTAATCATACTTATCCTGCTGTCTTTGGGAATAGCGGGAAGAACAATGAAATTCTACAGAGAAGTGCGAGGTTAAAAATGATTTCACAAGGACTAAGTGATGCGCTCAGAGCTGTGGCGGAAGCGGCACTTACGCCGGTGGTAATAATACTGCTGGTTTTGATAGCAGTGACCATAATACTGTTGGGAACTCTTATAGCTGAATTTTTTACTGAAAGGCGGCATCTGAAGGTCAAAATGCCAGTTCTTATAAACCAGATCAGAGCAGCCGAAAAAAGTCCTGAGGAGATAATCACAGGAAGCGGTCTCATAAAAAAACAAAAAGAGACCCTCAGAGAGCTGGTGCTTCAAAGCGAGCTCAGCAATACCATGAGGGAAGCGCTGGCAGTAAGACTTTTGACGGAGACAAGGGCCCGATATGACGGAATAGTAAATATAACCAACGTGATAGCAAAGATAGGTCCTATGCTGGGGCTTTTGGGAACATTGATACCTCTGGGACCGGGGATAATCGCCCTGGGAAGGGGCGATACCTATACTCTTTCCACATCGCTTCTTACTGCTTTCGATACTACAGTGGCAGGCCTTATATGTGCTGCAATAGCATTGATAGTTTCGGTCATAAGAAAAAAGTGGTATGCTGACTACATGTCTATGCTGGAAACGCTTATGGAATGCATACTGGACAAGGAGAAAAAAGATGATCAGGCGCTTTGGAACAGGTAAATTAAAAGGCGAAGGCATTGCAAAAGAAGATATCAATCCAATGGAAGGCATAGCCAATCTGGCTGATGTCATGCTTATACTGGCAGTCGGCATAATGCTGGCACTGGTAATGCACTGGAATGTTGATATAAGCACAAAAGAGGTGACCCAGAAGCAGGAAATCAAAGATATGGAAGATCAGGAAATAAGCGAAAAGATCCAATCACAAAAAGGTTTTGAGGAACTGGGAACTGTTTATAAGGATCCAGAAACAGGCAAAATGTATATGGTAGTAAGGGAGAAAAAATGAACAGGAAGAAGCTTATAATAATCATAACCCTTATTGCGGCGGTTTTGGCCGGGGTGGAGGTTTGGGCCTTTTCATCGGGGCCGGATAAAGGCGCAGCCCACATAAATTACTCTGCAGAAGAGAATTACGGAAAAGGCAACTATGTTTTCAGTACAGTCACTTTTACAGGAAGCGGCATGGATAGAGAGACAGTTCTTTCTGTAAAGGAAATAGAGCAGCTGGCATATGACAATGACAAGGACCTGGGTCACGAAGCGAAGTACAGCCTTCTGACCAGCGGATCTGTTTTTTCCCAGAGCACTTTTACAGGGATAAGACTTTATGAAACATTGCTTTACCTGGGGATGGATAAAAGTTTAAGCGATGATACAAGAATAACCGTTGTTTCGTCGGACGGATACACCATGGTCATGACCCTTGGAGAAATAAAAAGCAACAAATACTTTCGCTTTGGCAGTGCCTCTGATCCCAAAGTTGAGGAGGAAGGGTTGCCGGTGCTTCTATCTTTCGGCTCTGACGGGCTGCCTCTGGTGGGACCCACGGGCAGTGAAGATAAGGGAAAAGAAATGACAGAAAAAGACGGATTTAATGAGGATGCGCAAAATTCAGGGGGCCCGGTCAAACTGACCATTGGGCAAAAGGCCTGTGATGATTTCAACGCACCCAAGAATGCCAAGTGGGTAAAAGAAGTGATCGTGGGAGATCCCTATGGACATACCTTTCATGCGGGAGAATCCGGAATAGAAAAAGCCCTTAAGGTAAGCGTATTTGATGCGGATTCAGGGAACGAGAGAATAAGCAGTAAGGAATACACATTTGATGGAATAGAGAAATTTGCATCGCAGAAAAGCGAAAACACAGAAAAGAATTATTATGGCGAAAAGGATTTTTATGAAGGAGTCGGTATATGGGATTTCTTGAGGGAAGAGACGGAAGTGGCAGCCAGAGAGGGAACTGTGAAGTTCAACTTTGCAGACGGTAAAAGCGAGAGAGTCAGTCTCTCATATTTAAGAGATATCAACGGGGATCATGAGAATTATGTCACTGAGAAAGAAGGTTTTTATATAACCTGCGTCAAACCTGCTTTCGGATACAGCAAAAATGGCAGCCCCTCTGAACTGGGGGAGTTGTATGCCCTTCTGCCCAAAGACGGAAAAGAAAAGAAAAAAAGCACAGTCAAGAAGTGCATATCAGTGGAAGTTTATGTGGGAAATGATTTTTTCGGAAGTGAGAATCCCTATGAGGATAAGGGGATATTTATCGAAGGAAACGGTATGGAAGAAGATGTCCATATAAGCATTGAAGAAATAGAAAAACAAATAGATCTGGCCGAATCATCGGGAGACTATAAAGGAGTCAGCCTTATAGGCCTGCTGGAAGAAAAGGGCCTTGCTGTTGATGCACAAAAAGCTGTAATAGAAAGCAGCAGCGACAGAATGAAAATAAGCATCAGTACACTTAAAAAAGAAGGAAATACCATACTGGCCACAAGAAAAAACGAAAAAGCCCTTGATAAAGAAGAAGGACCTTTGGCTTTTCGAGGGAGAGATGAACTCAATAATGTAAAAAAAATAATTGTTTATGCCAAAGACGGGAAATGGAGCCATTCATATAAAGGATACAAAAAATATCTGGGCAAAAAGGTGAAAATCACAGGATCGGAAGCGGCAGCAGACAGAACATATACATTAAAAGAACTGGAGTCCTTAGGTGATGCGTATACTGTAAAAGATTCATTCGGCGCAGGAGGAGGCACCAATGCCTTTTGCGGTGTGATACTCAAAAAGCTGGTGAACGATAATCTTAAAGATGGAATAAAAAGACCTTCAAGAATAACAGTTGCGGGCAAAGACGGATATAGTATTAGTATTTCAGTAGGGGATGTGTATAATGGTATAGAAAGCAAGTATCAGCCGGGTGAAAGACGGGATATAATCCTGGCTTACAGCATAGACGGATCGCCCATGGTACCCGGTGAAAAATCCATTGGATATGACGGCGGCAATGCCTTTGGACCGGTAAGACTGGTGGTGGAAAACCAGACTTCAAAATGGGTGAAGAATGTAAACAGAATAATACTGGGAGAATAATCATGAAAAAAAACAAAATGAAAAGGATACTGGCGGCTTCTCTTTGTATCATCATCGCCCTTGCATTTTCTGCGTGCGGCAGTGGCGACAGTAACGAAAGCGATAATAACAGCAACGGGGAAGAAAAATCAGAAGCAGCCCTTGTGATCACCGGCTACAACGATGATAAAACACAATTTTCCATAGAAGACATAGAAGAAATGGGAACGGAAACATATATTTTCAGCGGCAGGGACAAAAAAGCAGGAAATGAAAGGCAGATACAGGAATTCAAAGGTGTGCCTCTTACGGAGGTGCTCGAAGCGGCCGGATACGGAAAAAGCGGAGAAACAATGAAAGTGATCTGCAGCGACGGGTACAGCCGTGAATATGAAATCAACGATCTTTTGGGGCTTTATGCCTTTGCCGATGAAGATGGCACTGAGG
>JAAYYX010000233.1 GCA_012515135.1 Clostridiales bacterium
AAAGGAAGCAAGGAAGTCAAACGGCGGCCGGAGAAAGTATTCCAAAGATGACGATGATTTTTTTGCCGGATTCGACGAATTAGATAACGATGAACCTATAAAAACAAAAAAAAGCTCAAAAAAAGCAAGACGAAGGGGGGGCAAGACCCCCACAAAACGTAAAAAAACCGTTAAAACAGTTATTATTTGTCTTGTGCTGCTGCTTCTTGCCCTTTCAGCCGGTGCATATATTTTCATGACACATAAGCTTAGCAAGATGGATTATGTGGATACGGGCAGTGTGGAATGGTGCATAGATGACAGAGTGGCAGAAGAACTGAAGGATTACAGGAATTTTGCTGTTTTGGGGGTCGATGCCAGGGACATGGAAAGTTATGACGGATCAAACAATGATGCGATAATAATAGTGAGCCTGAACAAGAAGACCGACAAGATAAAGATGATATCCGTCATGAGGGACAGCTATCTGCTGGTGGATAAAAAACAGCAGGACGATCTTTACCTGACAAAGATCACCCATGCCCATGCCATAGGCGGAGGAGTCTGGACATGCAGGGCACTGAACAGGAATCTGGATCTCAATATAGAAGAATTCGCCATATTCAACTGGAAAGCGGTGGCTGATCTGGTGGACGCCGTGGGCGGTGTAACAGTTGATGTGGAAGGAAACGAAATAAACGATTTCAATCATTACGGTCAGGAGACCGCCGAAAAGGTGGGCGGAACATTTTCCGCCATAAGCTATCCCGGGGAATATGATCTGGACGGGATCCAGGCGGCCACCTACTGCAGGATAAGAAAAACCTCCGGAGGCGACAGTCAGAGGGCGGAGAGAATGAAAAAAGTCATGACCGCCATTTTCAAAAAGGCCAAGACCATGGATCTTGCCACCCTGAACAACATTGCCGATGAAATGCTCCCTGAAATCAGGACCAACATTAAAAGCGGCTCCATGCTGAAGCTGATGACGGGAATACGGGGCTATGAGCTTAACGGGAACGAGGGTTTCCCATACAAATATGCCGGAGGGATGTATCACGGCGGATGGTATGCAGTTCCCCAGACTCTGAAGTCCAATGTGAAGGAACTTCACAAAAAGGCTTTCAAACAGAAAAAGTACAGACCCACGCAGACTGTCAGAGAAATAAATGAAATGATAATAAATGATACGGGAGTCTATTTACCTTAAAATTTAAACAAAAAGCATTGAAAAAGCCGCCTTGCGGCTTTTTTCACTAAACGGCCATTACGAAACAAAAACATTTCAAAGCAAAGGAAGCAGATGATAAAAGCGGTCAGCGAAAAAAAAGCTCATTATGGGATGATAATGACTGTATATCTGTTTGGCATATTTATGGGAGCCCTTGATACGGGTATAGTTACTCCCGCCAGACTGATAATACAAAATGATCTGGGAGTCACCGACAAGACCGGTATCTGGATGATAACCATATATACTTTGGCATATGCGGCAAGTATACCGGTGATGGGAAAACTGGCAGACCGTTTCGGTCGCAAAACCATATATATAATCAGTATAATCCTTTTCGGTGCAGGATCTCTTTTCTGCGGCCTTTCACAGGATATAGGCAGCTTTGGTTTCCTTTTGGCTGCCCGGGTGGTACAGGCAGTTGGAGGAGGAGGTATCATGCCCGTGGCCACAGCGGAATTCGGCCCTATTTTTCCAAAGGAAAAACAGGGCATGGCGCTGGGTCTTGTGGGCGGTGTTTATGGTGTCGCCAATATTTTCGGGGCTTCGGCAGGAAGTGCCATCCTTGATATATTTGGAAGGACCAGCTGGCAGCTTATATTTTATATCAATGTGCCCATCAGTATATTCATCATAATCGCAGGCATACTTTTCCTGCCCAATACAAGGGTAGAAAGTGTGAAGAAGATAGATTTTTCGGGGATACTCATCCTTGTGTTGATAATTATTTCATTACTGTACGGGCTCAAGAATATAGATTTTTTCGATTTGTCGAACACCATGAGTCAAACGGATGTCTATCCATTCCTTCTGGCGGCAGTGATACTGATACCGGTTTTCATAATGGTGGAAAAAAGAGCGGAAGACCCCGCCATGAACCTTCAATATTTTCGCACCCTGCCCATAGTAATAACCATGGTGGTGGCCATGATCTCCGGCATGCTTTTGATGGGAATGGTATTTGTTCCTCAGTTTTCCGAGAATGCCATGAAGATACCCTCAGGAGAAGGGGGATATTTCGTTATAGCTCTGGGACTGTTTGCTGGAGTAGGTGCTCCTTTATCGGGAAAACTTACAGACCGCATAGGCCCCAAGCTTGTACTGATGTTCGGTTTTATAGTATCCATAATAGGCTCCCTTTTCCTGATGTTCATAGCGATCCCTTATCCGTCTTATCCCACGGTTCTGAGCGCCCTTACCCTTACAGGTCTCGGGGTGGGCTTCACCATGGGAGCGCCGCTTAATTATATGATGCTTTCCAATACCCGTAAGGAAGAGTCGGCAACGGCACTGGCCACATTGTCTCTGGTAAGATCCATTGGCACAACCATTGCTCCTGCCATCATGGTGGCATTTCTTGCCCATGCCGGCAGCACTCTGCAGAGCGATGTGATGGATATCCTTCCAAAAGAGGTGTCCGTACCAAAACTTCCCTATGCAAAACAGCTGGACGATAAACTTTCGGAATTCA
>JAAYYX010000234.1 GCA_012515135.1 Clostridiales bacterium
TAGATCTTCCGGATCCAACCACAGTTGAAATGGAATGCCTGAGAAGACGTATAGTAATGCTAGAACAAAAAGTTAAGGAGCTGGAAAATGAAAATATACAACACTCTGACGAGAAGTAAGGAAGATTTTATTCCCGCTGACAGCAGTGAGATCAAAATATATGTCTGCGGACCAACGGTATACAACTATTTTCATATCGGTAACGCGAGACCTTTTGTTGTTTTTGATACCCTGAGAAAATATCTTCAATACAGGGGAGAAAAAGTCCGGTTCGTTCAGAACTTCACCGATGTGGACGATAAGATAATAAACAAGGCAAAAGAAGAAGGGGTAAGTGCTTCTGAGATAAGCGAAAAGTACATTGAAGAGTATTACAAAGATGCCGAGGCTCTGAATGTGGCAAGGGCAGATTTTCATCCGAAAGTAACAGAAAATATAGATGAGATAATAAAATTCGTAAAAGATCTTATAGCCAAGGGATATGCCTATGAGGTGGACGGAGATGTTTATTTCAGTGCGAGAAAATTCAAAGACTATGGTAAACTTTCAAAACAGAACATAGAGGATCTGGAATCGGGAGCCAGGATAATGGTGGAAGAAAAGAAAAAAGATCCGCTGGATTTTGCTCTCTGGAAGGCAAGAAAACAAGATGACGAAATAGCATGGGAGTCTCCCTGGGGCATGGGAAGGCCCGGCTGGCACATAGAATGTTCCACCATGTCAAAAAAATATCTGGGAGACACTATAGATCTGCATGCGGGTGGACAGGACCTTACATTCCCTCACCATGAAAACGAAGTCGCCCAGTCAGAAGCCCATAATGGCAAACCTTTTGCAAAATACTGGATGCATAACGGATACATAACCATTGATAATGAGAAAATGTCCAAATCCAAGGGCAACTTTTTTACTGTAAGAGACATTCTGAGATCCTACAGCGGAGAAGACATAAGATTTTTTCTTCTTTCCGGGCATTACAGGAACCCCATAAATTTCAGCGATGAACTTATGGAACAGGCAAAAAACAGTTTGGAAAGGATAAGAAATGCAAGTCTCAATCTTAAGCATCTGATCAAAAACGGCAGTGGTACCATTACGGAGGAAGAAAAAAAGAAAATAAAAGACATGGATAAATACAGGCAGATGTTCATATCCGCCATGGATGACGACCTTAACACGGCAGATGGCATCACGGCGGTATTTGAACTGATCACCGAAATAAATACGGCACTTAAGCAGGCCGCCAGCAGAGAATTTGCAGAGAAGTGCCTTGAAACACTTATGGAATTCTGTAATGTTTTGGGGTTTTTGCAAGACGGGCAGGAAGAAGATGATGCAATTGATCCTGAGATAGAAAAGCTCATTGAGGAGCGCCGGCTGGCCAGGCAGAAAAAAGATTTCGCCAGGGCAGATGAAATAAGAGATATGCTGAAAGCAAAGGGTATCACTCTGAAAGACACTCCCCAGGGAGTCCAGATAATAAAGGAGCAAGGCGGTAATGACCACTGACCTTTTAAACAGGGATACAACGGCACTGGCTTTTGTTGGGGATGCCGTTCAGGA
>JAAYYX010000040.1 GCA_012515135.1 Clostridiales bacterium
TCACCCTTTGACATTTTATCCTCGCCGTACCTTTCTGCCTTTTGCACCGCCGCTTTTACAGATCGTAATACATGTCGAATTCCATGGGCGTAGGCATCTGTGTCTGTCTGAATACATCTCCGTTTTTCTTTTCCAGCCATATATCTATAAGCTCTTTGGGGAAAACTCCCCCCTCTGTAAGAAAATCATGATCATTTTTTAGCGCTTCCAGTGCCACTTCAAGGAACTGGGGAAGGGACTTTATTTTCTTTTTGTCTCCGTCATTCAGGTCATAAAGATTAAAATCGTAAGGGCCAAACCCTTCTTTTACCGGATCCGTTTTCTTTTTGATACCGTCTATTCCCGCCATCAGAATGGCCGCATATGCATAATATGGATTACACGTTCCGTCGGGGTTCCTTATTTCAAATCTCTTTTTGTCGGGATCTTTTGCATAGGCAGGTATCCTTATCACTGAGCTTCTGTTGGCCGTTGCAAATCCCACAGTAACGGGAGCCTCATAACCGGGCACCAGTCTCTTGTATGAATTGGTGCTGGGATCGGTAAAGGCACATAGTGCTGCTATATGTTTAAGGACTCCCCCTATAAAATAAAGTGCCGTGTCCGAAAGCTGAGAATATCCGTTTTCATCATAAAACAAGGGCTTCCCATCTTTGAAAAGGTGCATGTGGATATGCATGCCGTTTCCTGCCTCATCATAAATCGGCTTGGGCATAAAGGTGGCTGTTTTCCCTTCAGCAATTGCCTGATTCTTTATTATATACTTTGTTATCATAGTCTTGTCGGCCATTTCCGTTATACCGCCGAACTCTATTTCTATCTCGATCTGTCCGGGTCCGCCAACTTCATGATGATGATACTTTACTGCTATATTCTGCTTCTCCATCTGCATGCATACTCTGCTCCTGAAATCATACAATCTGTCCTTTGGAGATGCGATATGATACCCTTCTTTATTGTTTACTTTATAACCCAGGTTTTCGCCGGCAAACCCCTTGTTCCATTCGGCCTGTTCCACATCAACTCTGAACCCCGAACTTTCCGGATCCGCAGAATAACTCACATGATCGAAAACATGAAATTCGAATTCGGGACCGATCCTCAATTCGTCGGCTATACCTGTTTTTTTAAGATATTCTTCAGCACGTTTAGAAACATTTCTGGGATACTGTGAAAAAGGCAGATTATCCGGGCGTTTAATAACAAATACATCACCTATCATAGCCAGCGTGGGTATTTTCATGAACTGATCCACATAAGCCGTGGTCAGATCCGGTATGAATACCATGTCGCTTTTTTCAACAGGGGCGAATCCGTAATTGCTGCCGTCAAATCCTATACCGCTTCTTAATGTCTCCTGGTCGAAACGGGCTGCAGGTACGGTCAGATGTCTCCATCTGCCTATCAGGTCGATCATCATAAAATCGACCATCTCTATGCCGTTTTCTTCAATAAATTTTTTCGCCTCTGATAAATCATTAAACATACTGAAAATCTCCTTTTCATATAATCAAATACATTTTTTAGTATAGCTTTCACGTTTTGCCTTGTCAAACAAAATAACACCTGTATATCACAATAATACTCTGTACAAAACAAAAGAATATGATAAAATTATCAGGCGGAAACAACTTGCACTATACTAATAAATGAGATGAGGTTAAAAATGATCAGATCCATAGTACAGTCTGTTTATACCCATGCAAAAAAAACACCCAAAAAATTATGCATGGCTGACGGAAAAAAAGAAATTACATATGAAGCCGCATGGAAAAGCATTTACGGTTTTTCGAAAAAGCTTCTTGACTGCGGTCTTTCAAAACATCAATGCGTGGTGGCCGAATGCACTCAGGATGTGGATTTTCTTGTTACAGCACTTTCTGTTCATATGGCCGGAGGAATTTTTGTTCCTGTGGAAAAAAATGCCGCCACGGGACAAATACTTGCGATAATAAAACAAACGGATGCCGGATTTTATATCGGCCGCGAAAAGCCCGATGCGGACCTGTTTTTCATGCCTTCAGGCAATGCCTGCAGTTTCTCGGTCATTGATTTTCCCGACCCTTCTAATGAAAACTTCCCCCCGGGAGAAGCGACCTCCGAGATCCTTTTTTCCACCGGCACCACAGGAAAATCAAAGGGGATAGAACTTTCTTTCAGTAATGACATCGCCCTGGCGGAAAATGTAATGTACGGGGTCGAAATGAAAAAAGAAAACATCGAGCTTATCCCGATGCCCCTCAGTCATTCCCACGGGCTCAGACGCTGCTTTGCAAACTTTCTAAACGGCAGCAGTGTGGTGGTCTGTAACGGAGTGATCCTCATCAAACAGTTTTTCGATCTTATGGATAAATACAGCGTAACGGCCATCGATCTATCGCCCAGTATACTTTGCATAATATTCAAGCTTTCCAAGGACACCATAGGCAATTATAAGGACCGGCTGGACTATATACAGCTTGGCTCTGCCCCTCTTATTGAGGAAGACAAAGATCGTCTTGTAAGCCTTCTGCCAAAAACTAGGCTTTATAATTTTTACGGCACCACTGAAGCGGGATGCTCATGTATAATGAATTTCGCAAAGATGCCGGACAAATACGGATGTATAGGTAGACCTGCAAAAAACGCTTCATTCATTTTCGTGGATGAAAACAGAAAACCTTTTGAGGCCACAGAAGATGATCCCGGTTTTCTGGCCAGCAGCGGAGCAATGAATATGAAGGGTTATTATAAAGATCCCGAACTTACTGCAGAAACCATGTCGGGAGGCTATATATATACGAATGATCTTTGTTACCGGGATGAAGAAGGACTGATATATTATATCGGCCGAAAAGACGACGTTATAAATTGCGGAGGCATAAAGATAGCTCCGGACGAGATAGAATCCGTAATAATGAAATATCCGTCCATAAAAGACTGTGCATGCATACCCATACCGGATGAACTCAAGGGACAGGCCCCAAAGATATATCTTTGTGTTGATCCTTCTTGTAGCTTTGACAGCAAGGACTTTCATGATTTTATCAAAAAAAATCTGGACGGCAACAAGCTCCCCAAGACCGTAGAACACATAGAAGAGATACCACGTACCTATAACGGAAAACTTCAGCGAAAAAAACTGATCGCAATGAATGAAAAAGAATAAAAAAGGCCCCCGGCTTTTTGACCGGGGGCTTTTTGGTACAAGCAATTTTTGATATTTTTATGCTTTTTGATCCAGCTCGGACTGCAATGCCCCATTGAAAAGCTTCCACATATCTCCATATCCTTCCGAAGCCGGTGTTACAGGCTTTTGTATTTGATTTTTCACATCAAGCTTGATCTTTCCATTTTTGGACATGAGCAGGATACGATTGCCCAGAACGATCGCTTCCTGGATGTTATGAGTTATGAAAATAACCGTAACATTTTCTTTCTGCTTGATATTCAGAAGCTCTGCCTGCAATCTGTTTCTTGTCATGGCATCAAGACTGGCAAAGGGCTCATCCATCAATATTATCTTGGGTTTTAAGGCCAGCCCCTTTGCAATGGCCACCCTCTGTTTCATCCCGCCGGAAAGCTGATGGGGATAGAAATCCTTATATTCGGTAAGTCCCACAAGATCCAAATGCTCTTTGGCTATGGCTTTCAGTTTTTCTTTGTCGGTGGTACCGTTTTTTTTCAAAGGATACTGAATGTTTTTTTCAACTGTCTTCCAGGGGAAAAGCTGATTGAAGTCCTGAAAAACCATTATCCTGTCTATTGCCGGTTTGCTGACCTTTTTTTTGTCCACTTCTATTATTCCGGTGTAATCTTCAAATCCGGCGATACACCTTATCAGTGTGGTTTTTCCACAGCCGGAAGGGCCCAGTATACAAAGGAATTCTCCGTCCGGCACATCCAGATCAAGACTTTCTATTATATTCCTGGAATCGGGGGCATCGTTGTAGTTTTTTGTCAGTCCGGATATTCTGAGCACCGGAGTTTTTTTGATTTCGCTGCTCATCTTACCATCCCCCATTTCCTTACTGTATTCTTTTCAACGGTACGGAATATGCCGTATTCAACAATGACTCCGATAAGTATTATTACCAGCAGCGTTGCCAGCACCCCGGCGATATCAATGTGTGCCCGTCTCATGTATATATACCAGCCAATGCCGGCTCCCGAACCGGTGGTGCCGAATATCATCTCAACGCTTATAAGTCCGCGCCATGCCCTGGCCCATCCCACTCTGAGTCCCGTGAGAACATGAGTGAATGCTGCAGGAAGATATACGCCCA
>JAAYYX010000041.1 GCA_012515135.1 Clostridiales bacterium
CTTATCACCCTCCCTTTATTTCTATCTTTTTTTCTTCTTTGTTTCTTCTCTTCTTTTTCCTTTTGACTGTTCCCTTTTCTGCTGGCCCTTGAATCTCACAAAGGCAAGGCCCCAGTATACCAGCGAAAGAGATATGAGAATGACTATAAAGTCGGCAGGATCCCTTGCGAAACCCAGTATATAAGTAAAAAACATGCCTCCCAGTATAAATATCCAGAAATATATCATCTTTGCAAATATAGTATTTCCCATTTTATTTCCTCCAATAGAATTACTTTATTACTTATTTATGCTCAATTTATCATTTTTTTTTGAGATGAACATCCATCCTCATTCCCGGCATATCCATGCCCGCCTCATGAAATGCCATCTTTACATTTTCTTCGATAAAATATTTGACATCCCAGTAATCTGATGTACGGCACCATACTCTGAAATCCAGCAAAACGCTGTTTTCAGAAAGTTGTGCGACTCCCACAAAGGGTCCGGGCTCGCTTTTTATGTTTTCATTGCTCTGTGCAACTGCCAGAAGTATATCTTTGGCTTTATTTATATCATCATCATATCCAATACCGAAAGAACAGTCAACACGCCTTAATCCTTCTCTGGTATAGTTTATAAGGACCGATGTGGTGACCATGCCGTTTGGTACAGTAACCACTTTATTATCATAGGTCTTCATTGTGGTAAGCAAAAGATCTATTGACTCAACTATTCCGGAAGTCCCTCCTATATCTATATAGTCGCCCCTTGCAAAGGGTTTTGTCAGCATTATGGTTATTCCTCCCGCCACATTGGAAAGACTGTCCCGCATGGCCAGAGCAACTGCAGCTCCCGATGCACCGAGAACTGTTATAATGGGTGCCGTGGCCACATCAAGATAGCTTAATATCACTATAAAAAGTACGATATATAAAACTACTTTTAGTGCACTTATGAAAAACCTGTAAAGCATAGGATCCGCAGAAGTTTTTTTGAGGGCATGTGCAGTTAGCATCAGCAGTATTTTGATGGCTATCAGCCCTCCTATCAAAATAGCCGCAACTATGCCCCAGTATGTTAAGAGCTCAACGGTTTTTTGTGACATTTCCTTTTCTCCTTCTTTCAAGTTCTTTAAGGTATTTCTTACGAAGTCTTATATCGTCCGGAACTATTTCCACCAGTTCATCATTTTCTATAAATTCCAGCGCCTCTTCCAGGGTCATTTTCTTTGCGGGAGAAAGCTTTAGGGCATCATCACTTCCCGAAGCGCGCATATTGGTGCTTTTTTTTGCCTTTGAGGGGTTTACCACCATGTCTTCCGCTCTGGCTGTAACACCGATTATCATTCCTTCATAGACCTTTGTTCCAGGTTCAATAAAAAGCGTTGCTCTTTCCTGTATATTGAATAAAGCATATGATGTGGCGATTCCCGGTTCCTGGGCTATGGCCACACCGTTTGTTCTCCCGGGTATCTCTCCTTTGTAGCGGTCAAAACACTTAAAACTCCTTACCATGGTCCCTTCTCCCCGGGTATCGTTGATAAATTCGGTCCGATATCCAAGAAGACCTCTTGTGGGCAGGATATAGTTGATTTTTGAATATCCGTTTTCACTTATCATTTCCGTCATTATGCCTTTTCGTATGTTCAATTTTGATATTACTGCGCCGGCATATCCTTCGGGGACAGAAATAATAAGTTCTTCGAAAGGTTCAAGTTTTTCTCCTTTTTCGCCTTTCTTCATTATGACTTCCGGTTTACTGACAGCCAGTTCGTACCCTTCTCTTCTCATGTTTTCGATAAGTACGGAAAGATGCAGTTCTCCCCTGCCGCTCACCTTGAAAACATCCGTTGAGTCGGTTTCTTCCACAGTAAGTCCCACATTTATTTCCAGTTCTCTGAAAAGCCTTTCTTTTATGTGACGGCTTGTTACATATTTCCCTGATTTTCCTGCAAAAGGAGACTTATTTACAATGAAATCCATTGAAAGTGTAGGTTCCTGTATATTTATCATTTCCATGGGTGAAGGTGATTTTTCATCACAGATGGTATCCCCTATGGATATATCAGAAATACCCGATATCACCACAATATCTCCGCACTGAGCACTTGACACAGCTGCTCTTTTCATGCCCCTGTATACGAAAACCTGGTTTATTTTCCTCTTTTCTCTGATTCCGTCTCCCCGGCAAAGAAGGACCTCCGTGGCTTCACTTATTATTCCCTTTGTCACTCTTCCTATTCCAAGTCTCCCTATATAATCATCATATCCGAGGCTTGAGATCTGCAGCTGAAGAGGTTCAGAAACAACATCCGGATAAAAGGAACAATGCCTGATGATAGTATCAAAAAGGGGAGTTATATCAAGCCCGCCTTCGCCTGCGACATTTTTTTTCTTTTTTGTCCCTTTTTCAAAAACATCTATATCTTTCACATCGTCAGGATCATAAACCACTATACCCTGTCTTGCTATACCATAGAGTATGGGAAAGTCCAGCTGTTTATCCGTGGCGTAAAGATCCATAAACAATTCATATACTTCATCGACTACTTCTTTTATCCTTGCATCTTTTTTGTCTATTTTGTTGATCAGAAGTATGGGGACGATGCCCTGCTCCAGAGATTTTTTCAGCACGAATCTTGTTTGAGGCATGGGCCCTTCTGCAGAATCCACCAACAGTATGACTGTATCCACCGTTTTCATTATACGTTCAACTTCAGAAGAAAAATCAGCATGTCCCGGTGTATCCACGATATTTATTTTTATATCTTCGTGCATCACGGAACAGTTTTTGGAATAGATGGTTATACCTCTTTCCCTTTCTATATCGTCACTGTCCATTACACAGTCAGCTACCGTTTCATTTTCACGAAAAACACCACTTTGGTTAAGAAAGGCATCTACCAAAGTGGATTTTCCCGCATCTACATGCGCTATTACCGCAATATTGATTATCTTTTGTCTCTTCATATATTTATTGTAACATATCAGAAGGCTGTTTATGACTATTTCTTTATGAAAGTTTCATCACCAGGAGCCGCCGCCGCCGCCTCCCATGCCGCCTCCGGAGAAGCCGCCGCCTCCGCCGAAGCTGCCTCCGCCGCCCTCCACTGAAGATGATGGAAGCACTATGCTGCTATCCATTGCAGAAGTATAGTGGTTAAAAGCGTTTACAAAAACAAGGGCTGAAAAAGTTTCATAACGATAATCACCGTAATACCATTTGGGAGGCTCAATCACTATGTTCTCAAACTTTTTGGCCCACTTCTTGGTAAGGCCCAGAACATAGGCATAGGGAAGGATATCATAGAAATATTCCGGGTTTTCGTTTACCATCATTTCTATCCTTGCTTTGTCTGCAACTTTAATGTATTCTTTGAAACCAAGTATTTTCCCCAGCATTTCTGCGCCCCTCCTGGTCCTTTTCTGCATATATCTGGTGGCCCACAATCCCACTGCTTCCATCAATACAAGAATCAGTGCAGGAATCAGTTCCCCTGTCATCCAGTATATGATGAAGAATGTGGCCACCATGCCGGCCAAAAGACATATGATACTTAGGATCATTGTCAATGTCTTGGTGGTTTTTTTTCTTATATACTTCTTGTCATGTTCTTTTGCTGATATCGTATAGGAAAGTATCACAAGCACCAGGGCCACGGCAAATCCGATCATTATGCTGAAGCTTCCGGTAAATACACAGGTCAGAAGACCGGATATCAGCAGAGCCGCCGCCGCCGCCGCATATGCGGCAAGTCTTGCCCTCACACTGGATAGAGCGAATATACGCTTATCCTTCTTTTTTATGAATTCGTCAGCCAGCTGTTTTTGGGCGGCGGCAAAGGTGGGATAAAATCCTGTTCCCAGCTGGGAAAGGTCAACTGTATCTCCCTGCCCGCGATCAAACAAACCGTTGAAAAATGTAAGCTCATAAGTAAGACTGTCTTCAGGAAGATCCTTTAATTTCCTCAATGTGAAATCACGTCCCTTTTCATCGGCTTCTTCAATGGTCAGATAACCTTTGTGGGCAAAATATATGATAAGAGAAATGAGATCCTTTTTGTCGCTTATTCCGTCTATGATATATCCCACTTCTGC
>JAAYYX010000235.1 GCA_012515135.1 Clostridiales bacterium
AATACATTTTTCAACCATAACGGAGAAACTATCCTCTTTTATCTCAACAGGGCACCCATAACAAAAGAAGCACTTGTCTTCGGCATGGCGGCAGCCATCGTTTTGACATCTGTAATAATCTGGTTCATGTGCTTCAATGTGATCATGTCCGCAGACAAGTTTATTTATCTTTTCGGCAGGACCGCACCGATACTGGGACTTCTTCTGTCCATGACCTTCAGATTCATAAAACTTCTGAAGGTCCGTTTCAGGGAAATATCCGACGGACAAAAATGTCTTGGAAAAGAAGGAAGCAGAAAAATACTAAGCAGAATAAGACAATTATTAAAGGAAGTGTCCATCCTTATTTCATGGTCCCTTGAAGCCTCCATAGAAACGGCAGACTCCATGGAGGCCAGAGGATACGGACTTAAGGGACGCACTTTTTTTCATATTTATAAATTTACGGGAAGAGATCTTCAAATGATGATACTGATACTCATATCGGGAGGCATCTCTGCCGCAGGCTGCATCATGAAAGAAATGACGATGTATTATTATCCCGTACTGGATTTTCCTGAAGAAAGCTGGCTTACAGCAGTCATGCTGACCTTTTATGGGATACTGTTGTTACTGCCGGCGATTTCAGATATATATGGAGAGCTAAAATGGGAACGGTTGAATTCAGAAATGTAAGTTTTAAATATCCCCTTTCGGAAAAGGAAGCCCTTAAGGAGGTGTCTCTTAAAATAGATGCGTCGGAATTTGTTGTGGTTTGCGGTAAGTCCGGATGCGGAAAAACAACACTGCTCCGTCAGCTGAAAAAGAATCTTATGCCTTATGGACGGCTGGAAGGGGAAGTGCTTTATGACGGAGAAAATCCTTCAGATACGGATGACAGAAAAAATGCCGCCGAGATAGGATTTGTAAGACAGGATCCGGACAACCAGATCGTAACAGACAAAGTCTGGCACGAACTGGCTTTCGGCCTTGAAAGCCTTGGTCTGGATAACAGCACCATCAAAAGAAGGGTTGCCGAAACCGCAAGTTTTTTTGACATCCAGACATGGTTTCGAAAGAATACTGACGAACTTTCCGGGGGGCAAAAGCAAATGGTGAATCTGGCATCGGTGATGGTCATGCAGCCAAAACTTCTTATACTGGATGAGCCTACAGCGCAGCTGGATCCCATAGCAGCTTCAGAATTTTTGAGGACTATCCACAGGATAAACAGAGAAATAGGTACCACCGTAATACTTTCAGAGCACAGGCTTGAAGAGGCATTTGTAATGGCAGACAGGGTGGTGGTCATGGAAGAAGGAAAGATCCTTTGCGATGATGTTCCGACAAAAGTCGGCACTTATCTTTCGGGGGACCCCAGGAACGATATGTTTTTGGGACTGCCTTCCGTTATGAAGATATTCAATGAGATCGAACCGTCGGGAGAAAGCCCGCTCACAATGAGGGAAGGCAGGATCTGGCTCGAAAGCTTTTTGAAAGACAGGAGCATACCGGAAAGAATGAAAAAGGAACTTCCTCCCGAAATACGAAGACAGGAACAAGCAAAAGACCGGCGGGAAAGCAGGAAGGACGAACAGGGCGCCGGTAAAGACAAAAATGATGAACAGGGCGCCGGTAAAGACAAAAATGATGAACAGGGC
>JAAYYX010000042.1 GCA_012515135.1 Clostridiales bacterium
ACAGTATAATAAGTGAACTTTGCCATGGCTCCGGTGTGAAGAAAAATTCAATATCAAAGGTAACATTGTGCGGTAATACCACTATGTCCCATATTTTTTCCGGCCACGACCCTTCTCCTCTTGCCAAAGCACCCTTTGTTCCCGCTTATAAAGGTGCGGTTTTAATGACCAAAGAAACAAGCGGACTCAATATAAATACAGATGCAGAAGTTATGCTTTTGCCGAATATCTCAGGGCATGTGGGGGGAGACACGGTTGCAGGGATGCTTTCGTCCAGGATGCTTGATCAGAAAGAGCTAACCCTTTTCCTTGACATCGGCACCAACGGAGAGATTGTTCTGGCAGACGGAAAAAACATTTTTGCCTGTTCGACGGCGGCAGGTCCGGCATTTGAAGGAGCCTCCATAGATCACGGGATGCGGGCCGCAGCGGGGGCTGTTGAAAAAGTCATAATAGAAAAAGAAAAAGTTCTGATAAGGACAATAGAAGGCGTACAGCCAAAGGGCATATGCGGATCGGGCATAATCGATGCTGTGGCACAGATGCTTGACGCCGGAGTAGTGAACAGGACCGGCAGGATACTTTCTGCCGAAGAACTGAAAAAAAATGATCTGCCCGGACCGGCCATGCGCATCAATGAAAAAGAAAGCAGAGAATTCTCCCTTGTTATAAGAGAGCATGGTGAAGACATTGTTCTTACCCAAAAAGATATAAGAGAAGTACAACTGGCAAAGGGAGCCATATCTGCCGGAATAAACATAATGCTTGAAAAAGCAGGAAGGGAGAAAGAAGAAATAAAAAAAATAATACTGGCCGGAGCTTTTGGAAACTCCATAAACAAAGAAAGTGCAGTGACCATAGGATTGCTTCCGGACATTGACAGAAAAAAGATACATACAGTAGGCAATGCCGCCGGAGCCGGAGCAATAATGGCGCTGGCCGATGAGGGTGAACAGAAGAAAGCATTGGAGATACCTGAAAAAACAGAGCATGTCGAACTGGCGGAAATCAAAGACTTTCAGGACAAATTTCTTTCAGCAATGTCCTTTTGAATCAAGACATTTTTCAAAAAAACAAACACTAATTGATAAAGACAGCAAAAATAAGATATAATAAAATTCATTATAAAAAACAGGAGGTTGTTATGATAGACAGAAAAAAGCTGGAAAACCAGATGATAAAAGAAATTGAAATGTTCGAAATGAATCACAAAAAATCCGGTGAGCTTTACAGAAAAGCCAAAGGAAGTCTGTTGCAGGGAGTACCAATGAACTGGATGACAAAGTGGGCAGGCAGCTATCCTGTTTATGTGGCCAGTGCAAAAGGGGCGCATTTTCAGGACGTTGACGGTAATGACTATCTGGATCTCTGCCTGGGAGATACCGGTTCTATGATCGGGCATGCACCGGAACCGGCTGTAAGAGCTATAAATGAGTATGCAAAAAAGGGAACCACTTTTATGCTGCCCACAGAAGATGCAGCATGGAACGGTGAAGAGCTTAACAGACGTTTCGGGATGCAATACTGGCAGTTTGCCACAAGCGCTACGGATTCCAACAGATTTGCCTTGAGACTTGCAAGAGAGATAACCAAAAGAAAAAAAATAGTTGTCTATAACTGGTGTTATCATGGCTCTGTGGATGAAACAGTAGCTGTAATCGACGAAAAAACAGGAAAGACAGTTGCAAAACCCGGAAGCCTGGGGCCTCAGTGCGATCCGGCACTCACAACAAAGGTTATAGAGTGGAATGATGTTACTGCCCTTGAAGCTGCCCTTGCGGATGAAGATGTGGCTGCAGTTTTAGCAGAACCCGTAATGACCAACTGCGGGATCGTTCATCCTGAGCCGGGGTATCATGATGCCCTAAGAGAACTGACAAAAAAATACGGAACATTACTTATTATAGACGAAACCCATACCATATGCGCCGGTGTGGGCGGATGCACAAAGGAGTACGGACTTAAACCGGACATGGTAGTGGTGGGCAAAACCGTTGCTGCGGGCATTCCCTGTGCTGCCTACGGATTCACCAAAGAAGTAGGTGAGAAAGCAGCTGCAGCCATACCGCCGGAACTTTGCGATATAGGGGGCATAGGAGGAACACTGGCAGCCAATGCACTTTCAATGCACGTGATGAGAGCTGTGCTTGGTGAAGTTCTTACACAGGAATATTATGACAAGAATATCCCTCTGGCAAAGAGATTCAATGAAGGTGTGCAGAGTGTAATAAGCAAGTATGATCTTCCTTGGAACACTACACAACTTGGATGCAGGACTGAATACTGGTTCAGAAAAGAGCCTGCAAAAAACGGCGGAGAAGCTGAGGCCGCAGTGGATTTCCAATTGGATCAGTACATGCATCTGGCATCCATGAACAGAGGGTTTCTTATGACCCCGTTCCATAATATGGCTCTGATATCAGCTGCAACATCGGAAGAAGATATAGACAGGCATACAGCTGTTTTCGATGAGATAGTATCAAATATAATATAGCCATATATGTCATGAAAAAGGATTTGGGGAGGAATGGATGAATAAATTTATCGATTTTACAGACAGGGTATGTCTGGTTACAGGAGCCGGCAACGAAAACGGCATCGGCTTTCAGACCGCAAGGATACTGGGAGAGCTGGGAGGAAGAGTGATCCTTATATCCACCACCGAAAGGATATATAAAAGAGCTGAAGAACTGAAAAAAACAGGCATCGAAGCTGAGGGAATGACAGCAGACCTAATGGACAGGACCCGGGTAAAAAGAATCATAGAGGAGATCATAAAAAAGTATTCCCGGATAGATGTACTTATAAATAATGCCGGCATGGTACAGGTGGGACAGGAAGAGGAATTTGCACCTTTTTCGGAGATGACAGACGAAAGCTGGGACGATTCCGTAGACAGAAACCTTAATATCACATTCAATGTAACCAGGCAGGTCTTACCCCATATGATAAAAAACAAATATGGCAGGATAGTAAACACTTCTTCTGTGACAGGGCCTCTTGTCAGTAACCCGGGAGAAGCCGCATACAGCGCTGCAAAGGCTGCTGTAGTTGGAATGAGCAGAGCAATAGCCATAGAAAATGCCAAACACAACATAATGATAAACAATGTGTTACCGGGCTGGATAGCTACGGATTCCCAGACAGATGCTGAGGCTGCGGGCGGGAAAAACACTCCCGTGGGCCGGGGAGGCAGTGCGGAGGAAGTGGCAAATATGAATGTATTCCTGGCATCGGAAAAGGCTTCTTATATAACGGGGCAGACTTTTGTTGTTGATGGCGGAAATACCATACAGGAATATAAAGGGCCAAGTAGTCTATACTACTGATCCATAAAAGATATGTACAAGACCGGCTTTTGTCTTTTAGATCTCATTATAACAGTGATATGATTTTTATACGGAGGTATAATAAAATGGAAATAGCCGTTGTTGACGGACAGGGCGGAGGCATTGGCCGGTCCATAGTAGAAAAATTAAAGGCAGAGCTGCCCGGCATAAAAGTAGTGGCACTGGGAACGAATTCAGTGGCCACAGGGCAGATGTTAAAAGCGGGAGCAGATGACGGAGCCACCGGAGAAAATGCAATAGTGCACAACATGAAGCATGTTGATGTGGTGGTGGGGGTCGTGGGAATACTTACGGCCAATTCCATGATGGGAGAGCTGACGCCTGATATGGCAGTTGCCATAGGAGGCAGTCACACATATAAAGTACTGCTTCCCCTTAACAGATGCCATATACATGTGGTGGGGACAGAAGAGGCTCCCATGGGAAAACATATAGATGAGGCCGTAAAAGAAGTAAAGGCATATATTGCGGGGAAATAAAGATTTATCCAAAAAACTTATATCTGAACAATATGTGAGATGGAGAAACAGAAATGTCTGTGGTAGAAAAGGTCCTTGAAAAGTCAGAGCAGTTTTTTTTCGACAAAAAAGTCCAAGATATTGTTGTGGGAGTATCCCTTATAGCAGTGCAGCTGTCCGATGGCAGCTTGGGGATATCATATGTCTTGCGGGACAGTTTGCCAAGCGGCTGTTCTATCTTTCCCTATGCAAAAGAAGTCCCGGGCAAAACAGTAAAGGAAACAGCTGAATGGATACTGACGGGCAAAGAGTATCTGCAAAAAGCCATTGGAGGGGCCATCCTCTGCGCGGCACTGGAAGATACGGGGGTACCTGATGAAAAAAAATCAGAGAATCCTTACGGCATAAATATCAATGCAGACGATAAAGTGGGAATGATCGGTTTTATTCCGCCTGTGGCCGATATGTTCATGAAGCATGCCGGCTCTCTGATAGTTTTTGATCAGGGGATATCTTTGCGGGGCGGTGGAGAAAGAGGCTGTGATGCAAAGGTGATGCCCATGGAAAAACAGCAGGAAATGCTTCCGGATCGGGACATAGTCGTTCTTTCCGGGACAACCACTGTAAACGGAACAATAGACGGACTACTCGAAATTTGCAAAAAAGCCCGTGAAATCATAATGATAGGGCCATCAACACCCATGTGCCCAGAGGGCTTTAAAGGCAGCGGGATAACCAGACTGGCAGGCTCATTCTGGGACAGAAGTCATAAAGAGGATATATTCAAAAACATATCTCAGGCCGGGGGTATAGCCCATGTAAAAAAATACATGATAAAAAAGTCTGCAAATGTAATGTGATTTGGTCAAATTGATATGAATTTAAAATTCCTTTTTCCTGTTGCATAATCGGCAACTATATTACCGTCTCCCATGAGGCGGTATTTATATGTGATAAGACCGTCTATGCCAACGGGGCCCCTTGCATGGAGCTTTCCGGTGCTTATACCCACCTCTGCACCGAAACCGTATCTGAATCCGTCGGCGAATCTGGTGGAACAATTTTTGTACACTCCTGCAGAATCCACATTGGTCATAAAAAACTCTGCGGCATCTTCATTCTCTGTTATTATTGTATCGGTGTGATGAGAACCGTAATGATTTATATGGGAAACAGCCTCGCTGATATCATCAACTGTTTTTACCGAAAGTATATTATCCAGATATTCCTTTCCCCAGTCTTCTTCAGATGCATTTCCCCATTGATCCCCCGAAAAGGAGACTGCCTTTTCATCACCCCTGAAAATGATTTTTCCTTTTGCAATGTCCTCTATTGCAGGGATGATCATTTCTGCCATATCTTTATGTATCAAAAGAGTTTCAACAGCATTGCATGCGGCAGTATACTGCATCTTTGAGTCCATGATCACCGGTATGGCCTTTTGGATATCCGCATCTTGGTCTACATATATATGACAAACACCATCGGCATGACCCATTACAGGGATCCTGGAATTTGACATTATATGCTGAACAAAACTGTTGGAGCCTCTTGGTATTATAAGATCGATGGAATCATGGCATTTCAGAAGTTCGTCTATTCCGGCCCGATCCTCGATAAGTACCGCAAAGCCTGAAGGAAGACCTGCTTTTGTCCCGGCAGCATGTATGACATCAAAAAGAACTCTGTTAGTGTTCTTTGCTTCGCTCCCGCCCTTTAAGATGGCACAGTTTCCGCTTTTTACACAAAGGGACGAAATCTGGACAAGAGCATCGGGACGGGATTCAAATATCACACCTATAACACCAATGGGGCAGGTGATCTTTGCAAGGACCAGGTCATTATCCAGCTTCTTTTTCATAAGTGTGTCAAAAAGAGGATCCGGCATTGAAACAAGATCTTTTATTCCGTTTATGCAGTCTGAAAGTTTATGCTCATCGAACATGAGTCTGTTGAGAAGGGGGGTTGCCAGACCTTCTTTTTCTCCGATTTCAAGATCGACTGTGTTTGCGGCAAATATTTGATGGCTGTTTTTCTGAAGTGAAGATGCGATTTCTCTGAGGGCATCATTTCTAACAGATCCTTCAGTAGAAGCCAGCTTGAAACTGTCATTTTTTATTTCTTTTGCAATGGTCATATAATGCATTTTTCCACCATTCCTTCCAAAATCAGCTTTATCAGATGATTGGTTTCACGGTAATTGATATCACTGCCGTTTCTGATTATGATATATCCGTTTTCATATCCGGGATAGCTTTTAAACTGGTTTTCACTGTCCTGGTTCCAGATAGACGGCTTTCGCAGATCGGCAAATAAAAAGTTTTTTTCATTAAGCAAAAGTATCTCTGTGGTGAACTCCCTTTTGGCTGATGAAAAAGACGAGGAATAATCATTGTCTTCTCCTGCAAAGCATGTGTAATCTGCCGGATCATTAAGCTGATCTCCCTTGACAAGGAGCCTTTGCCTCGAAAAACTGATATTCGATACTATTCCGGACCAAGAGCCTTTTTTAATGGGATAGCCAAGATGATACATCGCTTTATGGAAATCCGTTTTGCCTGTCACATTGAGTAATTGGTATAATTGTATCACATCATCACTGTTGTGAAGGAGTATTTTTTCTTTGATCTTTTTATCGCCTTTATCTATATAATCGAAATACATTTCTGCACTCTCTTTGCCGGATATCATATCTGTACGGTTGTCCCAAAGACCCATAAATGTTTCAAGGGTTTTTTGTTTGAGATCGGGAAGAAAACTTTTTATAGGTGAATGATCCTTTACGGCTTTGTATATATCCAGTACATATGGTAAATGAAGATCAGGCAGGCCCATGCGGGATGCCCGTGCTTTCAAAAAAGGTATATCAAAAGATTTACCGTTATAAGTGATCAGGACATCCAAGTCTTTCATATCCTTCAGGACCGCCGAAATAAGTTCCTTTTCTTCCGAGAGATCTTCGGCAAGGTACTGACGTACTACCCCTCCTTTTGGTGAGGGCATAAAAAAACCGGCCAGTACAACTGCATTATTTTCGGGAGACAGGCCTGTGGTTTCTATGTCAAAAACAGCCACAGCAAGGCCGTCAAAATAAAAATCATATACGACAGATGAGAAAATGGGGATATCTGTTTTTTTTTCTTTGATTTCCATGGAACTATAATAACATAATCCATGGATATTTCAAAAAACAAAACAGACTGCAAAGCAGTCTGTTTTGTTCAAAAGGGGTATTGGGATTAGAGATTAATGAGGTTATCAGGGGGATAACCACATTATTAATGTAACAAATCCCCCCATAAAAATCAAGGGTTTTTTATAAAATGGGATCTCTTTTTTGAAAATCGATTTTTATTTGCGGGACAAAGATGATATAATGATTTCATCTTAAAACAAGGAGAACTGATATAGAATGACAGCTCTAAGTGAACTGCTCAAAAAAAGCAGAAAAATCGTCATCAAGATAGGAAGCAACGTACTTTCCAGCGATAACGGAACTGTAAACAGAGAAGTTATGAGAGATATAGCCGACCAGGTAAACAGCCTTATGAACAGCGGCAAACAGGTGATCATAGTATCTTCCGGCGCAGGTATATGCGGTGCCGGTGCCATAGACAGATGGAGTCGCAGAGATGATATGAATTACAAACAGGCTCTTTGCGCCATCGGGCAGGTAGAATTGATGATGGCATACAAAGAATATTTTGCCGTCCATGGAATAAATGTAGGGCAAATGCTCCTGACCAGAGATGATTTTACCGACAACCAGCGAAATCTCCATATAAGAAACACTCTTTTCACCATGGTCGATGAAGGAGTTGTTCCCATAATAAATGAAAACGACAGTGTCAGTGTTGAGGAGATCAAAATAGGCGACAACGACACTTTGGCAGCGGCGGCCGCCAGTTTATGGAATGCAGACATTCTTATTATGTTAAGCGATATAGACGGAGTCTTCGACAAAGATCCCAAGTATAACAAGGATGCCAGATTGATCGAAGAAATATACGATCCGGATTCACTTCTGGAGAATATCGATGCCCGGGGAAAGAGTGACTTCGGTACGGGAGGCATCATTACAAAAATAGAGGCAGCAAAAAGAGCCCGAAAGTATTACATTCCTACAGTGCTTATGAACGGCAGAAAAAGATCCATTATTATTGAGGCTGCAGAAGGCAAGGCTAAAGGCACTGCTTTTTTATGCCCATAAAAACAAAAGGTCCAAATCATTAGAGGAGAATAACGAAAAAATGAAAACAGGATTCATAGGTACGGGAAACATGGGAGGAGCGATCCTTAAGGGATACTCAAAAAAAGCGGCGTTATCAGGCAGTGAGATACTGGCTTATGATGCGGATGCTGTAAAACTCATGGAAATAGCAGAAAAATACCGGGTATATCCGGCAAAAAGTCCAGGTCTTCTTGTGGCCGGCAGCGATATTGTAATACTGGGATTGAAACCCGATATTTTTGAAAAAGTCATGCCGGAGATATCGGAGGCATATACTGACGATAAGTTGGTCGTATCTATGGCGGCCGGAGTGAGTATATCTTTCATTGAAAAATATCTGGGACAAAAAGCAAAAGTGGTCAGGATAATGCCCAACACACCTGCCCTTATAGGGCAGGGGATGACGGCAGTTGCAAAGAATGTCAATGTGGATGATGAGCTTTTCAGCACAGTTATGGATATATTCGATTCCACAGGAAAAGCAGAAGAAGTAACCGAAGATCTTATGGATTGCGTTACTGCTTTAAGCGGCAGCAGTCCGGCATATGCATATATGTTCATTGAGGCTCTTGTTTCTGCCGCCGAAAAAAACGGCATGGAAAGAGCAAAAGGAACGGTTTTTGCCGCACAGGCCATGCTGGGTGCCGCAAAAATGGTCCTTGAAACAAAAGAGTCGCCTGAAAGATTAAGGGAAAATGTCTGCTCTCCCGGCGGGACTACGATAGAAGCTGTTCAGGTACTTAAGAAAAGAGATATGGCAGGAGTGATAGAAGAAGCCTTCAGCGCCGCCATGAACAAATCAAAGGTGATGACAAAATGATATTTGAAGAAAAAACCCTGAGCAGTGAAAGAATATATGAAGGGATCATACTGAATCTCAGAAGAGATAAGGTAACAGTGAGAAACGGCACTTCCTACAGAGAAATAGTTGAGCACAGCGGAGGGGCGGTGGCAGCGGCAATAAACGATGAAGGAAAGATAGTTCTGGTGAAACAGTTCAGAAAGCCCGTTGACTGCGTAGTTCTGGAGGCTCCCGCAGGCAAAATAGAAAAGGGAGAAGACCCCGCTGAAACAATATACCGGGAATTAAAAGAAGAAACCGGATACACGGCCGATTCCATGGAATTCATGACAGCCATAAAAACTTCAGTGGGATATACAGATGAAACACTTTATATATATCTTGCAAAGGGTCTTGTGCCCGGTGAAACGGATTTTGATGAAAATGAAGCCATTGAAGTGGTGGAGTATGATTTTGAGGATGCATACAGTATGGTGGTCAAGGGGGAGATCCGGGATGCAAAAACAGTAGTTGCCATATTGCTGGCAAAAAATCACCTTCAAAATCAGTGATTGTTATTGTCAACCAAATTCATGTACGGTATACTGATGTCAGGTTTCATTAAGCGGGGTATGATCTATGCATATTGAAGGTTTCATAAAATATTTGACAAAAGAAAAGAAAATGTCCAAAAACTCACTGGAGGCATATGAACGTGATGTAATGGATTTTTTTGCTTTTGAAGAAGAAAAAGGAATAAAGGATCTTGCGGAAACCACAAACACAGAAGTTGTCGGATATCTGCTCAAACTGAAAAACGAAGGGAAATCTGCAGCTACGATCAACAGAAAACTGGCATCCACCAGATCTTTTTTTAACTATATGCAAAATGCCGGCATTGTTTCCGGCAATCCCACATCCGGGATCAAAACACCAAAAGTAGAGCGTAAGGAACTGGAATATCTTACTATAGAGGAAGTGGATAAATTACTTGATTCCCCCTCTGAAAATCCCAGGGGAATGAGGGACAGGGCAATACTGGAACTGCTTTATGCCACAGGCATAAGAGTCAATGAAGTCATAGCTGCAAATGTTGAAGATGTCAATCTCAGGATAGGCTTTTTCACATGCCCGGGAGAACATGGCAAGGCAAGGATAATCCCCATCGGAAGACCCGCAAGACAGGCTCTGGAAAGATATATATATGATGCCCGAAACATGATAATAAAAGATAACAGATCCGAGAAATCTCTTTTTGTGAATTACTACGGTCAGAGAATGACAAGACAGGGATTATGGAAAGTGTTGAAGGAATATGCCGAAAAAGAAAAGATCGAGCATAAACTCACACCTCATATATTGAGAAATTCCTTTGCGGTACACATGATACAAAACGGAGCCGACCTCAAATCCCTGCAGGAACTTCTTGGACATGAGGATATAGCCGCCACCCAGATATATCTCAGCGTAACTAAAAACAGGATAAAAGATGTTTATGATAAAACCCACCCAAGAGCATGAGATCGAATATTTTTTATGTATAAAAAGAAGATGTGACGGGGCAGGAGGAAGATACCGATAATGGATGAATCGAACAGGATTATCTGCCTGATAGGAATATATCTTTGTGCATTTGTTGTAACTGCAGCTCTCACGCCGGCAGCTATTGCTTTGGCTAAGAAGACGGGAGCAATGGATGTCCCCAAGGATGCCAGAAGGATACATACTAAGCCCATACCAAGAATAGGCGGGACTGCAATTTTTGCGGGTGTAACCATAGCAGTTGCCCTGGCCCTTTTTTTAGGTTTGCTGGAAGGGGAAAATGTGACCACATCAAAGGTCGCAGGCATATTGGCGGGGGGGGTCCTGATTTATATCCTGGGAACTATCGATGATTTTAAAGATCTGCCTGCTCCGGTGAAATTGGCCGGACAGGTGGGATGTGCGATGGTGGTTTTCTTTGCGGGAAACCGTATAGATTTCATTGCTAACTATTTTGGAGAAGGAACCCAACAGCTGGCAGGAGTAGTGGGATTTATAATCACTGTTGTATGGATAGTTGCCATCACCAATACCATAAACCTTGTGGACGGTGCAGACGGACTGGCAGCCGGGATAGTTGCCATTGCATCTCTTTGTATAGCATATGTTGCATATATCTTCGGGTATTATCCGGGCTGTATCTGTATGCTGGCGGTGGCAGGCGGGGCATTGGGTTTTCTACCTTTCAATTTCTATCCTGCCAAGACATTTATGGGAGACGGAGGGGCACTTTTTCTGGGCTTCATGATAGCCAATTTTTCCATACTGGAACCTGTGAAGAGGGCAACCATGGTAGCGGTCCTTATCCCCGCCCTGGTACTTGCTCTACCCATATTTGATACTCTCTGGGCGATAATAAGAAGAAAAATCAACGGCAGACCGGTGATGCAGGCTGACAGTGAACATATACATCACAGACTTTTGAGAGCCGGCATGGGACAGAGAAGAACAGTTCTTTGCATGTACGGAGTATGCGGTATAATGGGGACCGCAGCAGTGCTTTTGAGCAGGGAACTCTATGTTGAGGCAACAGGACTGATGGCAGTAGCAGCAATGTATGTGTTTATTGTAATGACAGATGTACATACAAAAACCCCGCGCATAAGAGAAAAAAAAGACAAAAAAAATGAATGATCGTAAACACAATATATTGCGCCCTAAGGGCGCTTTTTTAATGATAAAAATGCAATATGCTGTATGACCCGTGTGTGTGTTTTGTGAACATTCACTTTTTATATTGACACTAATGTGACAAAATGGTAACATTCATTGTGTTGGGGTCCAAAGACACAACAGAAATGTGAAACCGGAGAGTGTTTATGAAAAGAAAACCAATATTATGGATGGTAATAGTTTTTATGGCTTTTTCAGTTTTTTGTACACCGACCGCAGTACTGGCAGAAGAGGGTACAGGAACTGATCCCCAGACAACACAGGAACCTCAGGGATCCGGAACTGGAGAACAGTCCGGGGAAAATGGCGGAGAAACAACAGACCCCCCGGCTTTAACAGAGGAACCGGATCAGCAAATGATACAGACACCGGTCGTTCAGGAAGTTGTCGCAGCCGAGTTTACATCTTCCCAGGTTTTTGGTCCTCCTGTGCTAAATCTCAAGTCCACAGCCAAAACTTCAGTAAAACTCAAATGGAATGTGGTCAAGGATGCGAAAGGATATGTGATCTACAGGGCAAAGGGCAAGAAATATGTAAAGATCAAAACCATAAAAAATGCAAAGACCAAAAGCTATACAAACAAAAAGCTAAAGAAAAACAAAACATACAAGTACAGGATAAAAGCCTATTATTATTCAGACGATAAAAAGGTATACAGCAAATATTCAAAAACCTTATCCGCAAAAACAAAATCCGGTAAAATCGTAAGAAGTGCCGGATTCTGGAAAACAAATGCGGGAAAAATAATCAAAAAAGCAGAGTCTAAACTGGGAGCCAGATACAGATACGGAGGTACCGGACCCAAATCCTTTGACTGCAGCGGTTTTGTATACTGGGTATATAAGAACAGCGGAGCGAAAGTAAAAAAAGTTCCCAGGATGGGACGCACCACATACAGCAAGTATAAGAAGTACAATATTGGAAGGAACATAAAAAAAGCCAAACCGGGAGATATAATAATGTTTTCCAGGAGCGGCAGCGTGAAGAGAATAACCCATGTTGCCATATATTACGGGAACGGGAAAATAATACATGCCTCCGATTACAGCACAGGCGTAATAGTAGGGGGAATAGGCAGCAGGAAAACTGTGGCGATAATAAGGTTGCCGGGCATGGGATCAGGCACCGGCACAGCATCTTCAAAATAGTGTGAACAAGCATTAATGATATAAAAAACCCCTTGCATTTGCAGGGGTTTTGTGCTATATTGTTGTAGTTATTACGGGCGGTCCTCTGAGTATGAGCAGATACCATGAACGTCTTGGAGGGAAGGAGGAATCACAAATGGATGTAATACAGGCGATCACAGATGAATATAAGAAAAGTGATATCCCTGCGTTTGATGTGGGAGACACTGTAAAAGTGCACATCAAAATAAAAGAAGGCTCAAGGGAAAGGATCCAGATATTTGAAGGGTTCGTTCTGAAAAGACAAAATGGCGGCGTAAACGAGACTTTCACTGTAAGAAGGATAGCTTCAGGGGTCGGTGTTGAAAAAACATTTCCGCTTCATTCACCGAGAATAGACAGGATCGAAGTTGTCAGAAAAGGCAATGTAAGAAGAGCGAAACTGAACTATATGCGGAAGAGAACAGGTAAATCAGCAAAGATCAAATCAAAGATATATACCGAAGAACAACTGAAAGCCATGGAAGCGGCCAAGTCAAGAGCTGAAGAGGAAGCTGCGAAGGCTGTGCAGGAGGCCAAAGCTGCAGCAGAAGCTGAGGCTGCTGAAACAGCAAAAAATGAATCAGAAGCCGTTAAAGAGGTGGAAGCAGCTGAAAAAGTCGAAGCAGAAGCTGTTGAAAAAGTCGAAGCAGAAGCTGTTGAAACCATAGAAGCCGACAACACAGAAAAGACAGAAACTGCCGAAGCGGAGACCGAGGCGGAAGAAACTCCCGAAACAGAAGCTTCAGAAGCAAAAGCAGCGGAAGACGAAAAAAAGGCAGACGAAGAAACGAAAGAGTAAAGCTTTTTCCTGACCATCCCAAATGGGATGGTCTTTTTTTCTAAATTTAAGGAGGCAAGCGATAAACATGCCCGAAGAAGACAACTTTCTGTTATAATATCGCCATAGAGAGGCAAAAAAATGACAAACGATATAAACTGGTATCCGGGCCATATGAAAA
>JAAYYX010000236.1 GCA_012515135.1 Clostridiales bacterium
CTGAAATTCTGCAACCTTTATGATACTGAAGGCTATTTTGTGGAACGCGAACTCAAAAAAGCAGGGATCCCGGTGCTGGGACTTGAAACAGACTATACAGACAGCGATGCACAGCAGCTTCGCACAAGGATAAGTGCATTTATTGAAATGCTGAATGGTTAGTAAATAATGAAAAGGGTATATTGATATATGCAGAAAGTGCAACATTACATTCTGTTTTCAAATCATGAAAGAGCCATACGACTCTATAAAAAACTGGCTTCAGAAGAAATCGAGACTACCATCGCACCAACTCCCAGATCGATCAGTAAATGTTGTGGTGTTTCGCTTATGGTGGAAGAAAAAGATCTGGACGCAATTAAGATCTGCGCAAAAGAAAACAGTATAGAGATCCTGAAAATAGCAAAAATCAAACAGGCTTTTGACCCGAAAAGAAACCGTTATTGCTGAAAGGAAAAAAGAATGGATTATATAGGTATCGATATCGGATCAACAGCATCGAAAGTTGTGGTAAAAGGTGATAGGCAAATGAAATTTGTCCTTCCTACGGGATGGAACGGCAAAGAAACGGCTCAACTTATCAGGGAAAGGCTAAAAGAAAAAGGGATCGATGTTATTTCAGAAGACATAAAAGTGGTTGCCACAGGATATGGGAGCATAGCTGTTGATTTTGCCGACAAAATAATCACTGAGATAACCTGTCATGCCAGAGGAGGAAGGGAACTAAAGGGAGATAATTGCACTATCATTGACGTAGGCGGTCAGGATACCAAAATAATCATTCTGGAAAACGGCATCGTCAAGGATTTCATAATGAATGACAAGTGTTCAGCAGGTACCGGAAAATTCCTTGAGATAATGGCCAACAGACTGGGAGTCACACTGGATGAACTATTTGTTATGGCAGAGCAAGGCAAGGCAATACCGATAAACTCTCTTTGCACAGTATTTGCCGAGTCAGAGGTAATAAACTATATTGGAGAAGGGCGCAAAAAAGAGGATATTGCGGCAGGAACAGTTGATTCGGTCGCATCGAAAGTTGCACAGCTCACCATGCGAAAACAAGTATTCGGAGATACGATCCTGACGGGAGGGATAAGTCACAGCAAGTATTTTGCAGCCAGGTTATCTCAGAAAATAGGTAAAACTGTTGAGACGACCGAAACGGGACGATATGCGGGCGCATTAGGTGCGGCATTACTAGCTAAAGAAAAGTCAGTGTAAACTGACTTTTTTTTAGCTGAAGTTGACAGAGCAAAGGCAAAGAAGTATGCTAAAATTCAAAGATAAAATCAGAAAAAACATGAAAGGAGCACAGGGATGAGGATAGTAATAAACGGATTCGGAAGAATAGGCAGACTTGCATTCAGAGAAGTCTTTGAAAATAAAAACATGGAGATCGCAGCCATAAATGATCTTGGAGATCCTGAAATGCTGGTCCATTTACTGAAATATGACAGTGTTCAGAGAATGTTTGCAGCAACAGATGATGAACCGTTCGGCCTTAATGCAGGCCATACAGCCACTGCAGGAGAAGGATATATCATTGTTGACGGTATCAAAATAAAAACATTCAAGGAGGCGGACCCAAAAAACCTTCCCTGGAAGGAGATGGGAATAGATGTGGTACTGGA
>JAAYYX010000043.1 GCA_012515135.1 Clostridiales bacterium
GGACTTTATGCCGCCAACAAAGATTTCCTCGGCGGAGATAAAGTCATAACTTTTACAGATCTGGACGGGAGACTCCTGGCCCTTAAACCGGATGTGACTTTAAGCATAATAAAAAATACCAGAGCCGGTCTTTCTTCCCGGGAGAAGCTTTATTACATAGAAAACGTGTACAGGGAAAGCAAGGAAAGTCACACTTTTAAGGAGATACCCCAGGTGGGCCTGGAATTCATAGGCAAAGTGGGAAACGAAGGCATAATAGAAACAGTGTGTCTTGCAGCAGAGACTTTGAAGACTGTCAGCAGAAATTATGTACTGGAGATATCACACATGGACTTTGCGGTGGAACTGCTTCAGAGTATGGATCTTAATGAAGAGGATTATTTTCATATCCTTAGACTCATAAGGAGCAAAAATGCCGACGGGATCAAAACAGCATCGGAAGAAGCAGGTCTTACGGAAGAACAGAGAGAAAAGCTTTGTAAACTTACGGAACTTTACGGCAGTGTGCAGAAAACTTTGAATGCTGCCCGCAAACTTGTCATAAATGACACAATGGAAGATTCACTCATACAGCTTGAAAAAGTATGCAAAGGAGTATCGGCATCGGGGATCACCGGAAGGCTGCAGATAGACCTTTCCATGGTAAATGATATTGATTATTACAATGGGATCATTTTCAGGGGATACCTTAAAAATCACCGGTCTAATGTTCTGGCGGGAGGTCAGTATGATAAGGCGCTCAGGCTTTTCGGCAAAAAGGCAGAAGGGATAGGCTTCGCTTTGTATCTAAATGAAATAAGCCGGGAAGAAAAAATAAAAAGTCAGGGATCAAAAAACAAAAACCGCCGGATGCTCAGTATAGCCCTTCCCAAGGGACGGCTGGGCAGCAGGGTCTACAGGCTCCTGGAACAGGCAGGGTACGGATGCCCCGGATATGACGGAAAAAACAGGAAGCTGGTAATTGAAAACAAACAAAAAGGTATAAGGTATCTTTTTGTGAAACCTGCTGATGTGGCGGTTTATGTTGAGCATCATGCGGCGGATATGGGAATAGTTGGAAAAGATATAATAATGGAAACAGAGCCTGATGTTTATGAACTCATGGATCTTAAGACCGGGATCTGCAGCATGGTAACGGCAGCGCCGAAGGGGTATAAAGAAGACACAGACAGGACATTGAAAGTGGCAACCAAATATGTAAATGTGGCAAAGCAGTATTATCTTGAAAAGAACAGAGATATAGAAATAATCAAGCTGAACGGCAGCATTGAACTGGCACCGATACTGGGGCTTTCAGATGTTATTGTGGACATTGTTGAGACCGGCAGCACCATAAAGGAAAATGATCTTGAGATAATAGAAGGATTCAGGCAGATCAGTGCATTTTTGATCGCCAACAGATCCAGTTTCAAATTCTGCAACAAAATGATCACGGAAATGACAGAAAGATTAAGGAGAATAATATAATGAGCAGATTTATCAGAAAGGATCTTTTGGGACTTACGCCCTATTCTCCCGGTCAGCAGCCGGAAGAGGAAATGATAAAGCTTAACACAAACGAAAACCCCTATCCTCCTTCGCCCAAAGCAGCGGATGCCATCCAAAAAATCAGCACGGATGATTTACGGCTTTACTGGGATCCCGAAGCTTCGGAGGCAAAGAATGCAATTGCAGATCATTACCACATTGAAAGCAGCAGGGTCATGGTGACAAACGGATCCGATGAGGCTCTGGCTTTTGCCTTTCATGCCTTCGGGGAAAAAATATGTTTCCCTGAAATAACATACAGCTTCTACAAAGTTTTTGCCGGGGCAGCCGGCAGTCATGCGTTCACTTTTCCTCTAAAAAAAGATATGACCATAGACATAAAAGATTACAAGGGATACCCGGCAACCGTTATTCTGGCAAATCCCAATGCACCCACAGGCAAAGCACTTTGCCGTGAGCAGATAAGAGAGATAGTTTTATCCGATCCGGACAGGCTTGTGATCATCGATGAGGCATATGTGGATTTCGGAGCAGAAAGCTGTATCCCGCTGGTGAAAAAACATGACAATATAATGGTGATACAAACCATGAGTAAATCCAGAAGTCTGGCTGCCATGAGGATAGGATTTGCTGTGGGAAGCAGAGAAATAATAGCAGATATGAATAAGATAAAATACAGCTTCAATCCCTACAGTATGGGTCCTTTTGCTGCAGCGGCAGCAAAAGCAGCCATGGAAGATGAAGAATACTTCAGAAAAACAACAACAGAAATAATAAAGACCCGTGAACTGGCAGCGGCAGGCTTAAGAGATCTTGGTTTTGAAGTGGTTCCTTCAAAAACAAATTTTTTACTGGTTTCCGGGGGCAGAGAATATTTTGAAAAACTAAAAGAGAGAAAGATACTGACAAGATACTGGGAGGAAGATCTCTTGAGAAACTGGGTGAGGATCAGCATCGGGACACCGGAGCAGATGGAAAAGCTTTTGGAAGCTACGAAGGAGATAATATGCGAAAAAGTGAAATAAAAAGAAAAACAGCTGAAACAGAAATATCCATGTCCCTTGATATTGACGGAAGCGGTACTTATGATATCAAAACAGGCTGCGGGTTTTTTGATCATATGCTGGAGCTGTTCACAAGACACGGCCGTTTTAATGTTTCCCTGGAATGCCGTGGTGACAGTCATGTGGACTATCACCACACGGTGGAAGATACGGGCATAGTCATGGGAAGGGCTTTCAGAGAGGCACTGGGAGATAAAAAAGGCATAAGAAGATACGGAAGCATGATAATGCCCATGGATGAAGTTCTGATGCTTTGTGCTTTGGACATCAGCGGAAGATGTTTTTTGAATTTCGACGTTGAATTCAAAGTTATGAAGGTGACTTCTGAAGAAACAGAAAAAAGACCCATGATGGCCGGTCTTTTTGATACTGAATTGGTATCCGTATTTCTGGATGCATTCTGCCGGGAACTGGGACTTACTCTTCATGTGATGAAATTATCCGGAGAAAATACCCACCATATAATAGAGGCCGTTTTCAAAGGACTGGGCAGAGCAATGGCAGCGGCGACGGAAATAGATCCGAAATCAGAAAACGAAATACCTTCAACAAAAGGAGTACTTTGATGATAGCATTAGCAGATTACGGAGTCGGGAATCTTTTTTCTCTTTGTGCTTCTCTGAAATATCTTGGCATCGACACAGAAGTAACAAAAGATCCGAAAAAAATAAAAGAAGCTGAAAAGATAATATTGCCGGGGGTAGGAGCATTTGGTGATGCAATAAAAAAACTTGAGGAATGCGGACTTTCCCGGGTGATAAAGGAAGAGGCCAAAAAAGGAAAACCTCTTCTTGGCATATGCCTTGGCATGCAGCTCCTGTTTGAAAGGAGTCTTGAATATGGAATACACAGCGGTCTTGGGTTGATAGAAGGGGAAGTGCGATCCATAAAAGATGATATGCAAAAGGAAGCAAGAGCCGGATTCAAGGTACCCCATATAGGATGGAACAGGCTGGATATTGATGAAAGCGACCCGCTTTTCAAATATATAAAAAATAGAGAGTATGTTTATTATGTTCATAGCTTTTATGCCGGAAAATGTGAAGAAAGTGTTATTGCATCATCATATCACGGCATAGAAATAACCGGTGCATGCCGCAGGGGCAGCATCTGGGGGACCCAGTTCCATCCCGAAAAAAGCGGAACAGTGGGACTTAACATACTAAAAGCATTTACGGAGGTGTAAAAATGATAATATTTCCCGCAATAGATATAAAGGGTGGCAGGGCAGTGCGGCTGCTGCAAGGAAAATTTGACAAGGAAACTGTATATAATGAAGATCCCTGTTTTGTGGCAAAAGAATTCCGCCAGGCTGGAGCCGGATATTTGCATATCGTAGATCTGGACGGAGCCGACAAAGGCAGGCCTGTGAACTTTGAAATAGTAAAGAAAATCGCAGAAGAGACTGATATGTTCATTCAGGTGGGAGGCGGAATAAGAAATGAAGAGAGAATAGAAAAACATCTCTCCTGCGGTGTAAACCGGGTGATACTGGGCACCGTGGCCGCCGAAGATCCTGAATTTGTAAAGGAAATGGTGAATAAGTACAAAGAGAAAATTGCGGTAGGCGTAGATGTAAGAGCGGGAAAAGTTGCTGTAAAGGCATGGAAGGAAGTGACGGATATAGACGGCATGGAGTTTTGTGAAAGACTGCGTGATATGGGAGTAAAGACTGTAATATATACGGATACTTCCAAGGACGGGGGACTTGCCGGCACCAACATGGAAGCATACAGAGAACTGAAAAAAATAGAAGGGCTTGATATAATCGCAGCCGGCGGGATAAGGTATGAAAGGGAACTGACCGCCTTAAGGGGAATGGTCAAAGGAGCCATACTGGGAAAAGCTCTTTACAGCGATAAGCTTTCCCTGAAAAGATGCCTTGAACTTGTGGGAAGTAATGTGGGCATGGACGGAATAGAAAAAGAAGATATAAACTGGAAGGGGCACTGATGATAACCAAAAGAATAATACCCTGTCTTGATGTAAGGGACGGAAAAGTTGTAAAGGGGAGAAAATTCCACAGCATAAAGGAAGTGGCAGATCCCGTTATGATGGCGTCGTTTTATAATGAGGCGGGGGCGGATGAACTGGTATTTTATGATATAACTGCAAGTTTTGAGAAACGCAAGCTTTTTAATAAGATACTTAGGGAAGTGGCTTCAGAGATATTCATACCCCTTACTGTAGGAGGCGGCATCGATTCACTGGAAGATTTTGATACGGTATTAAAATGCGGCGCCGATAAGGTCAGCGTCAACAGCGGTGCAATAAAAAACCCCGGCTTAATCGATGCGGCAGCGAAAAAATACGGGAATCAGTGCGTCGTGCTTTCCATGGATGTCAAAAGGGTAGACGGCAAATTCATGGTTTTTTCCATGGGAGGCAGGGAAAATACCGGAAAAGATGCGGCTTCCTGGGCTGTTGAAGCAGTTGTTCGGGGAGCCGGAGAGCTGGTAATAAACAGTATAGATACAGATGGTGTAAAGGACGGTTTCGATATAGAGATGCTTTCTGCTCTGGCTCCAAAGGTTTCTGTCCCGGTGGTGGCTTCGGGAGGTGCCGGAAAAATGGAAGATTTTGCTGATCTTTTTGAGAAGACAGGAGTCCAGGCGGGTCTGGCCGCCAGCATATTCCATTTCAGAGAAGTGGAAATATCCGATCTGAAAAAGTACTTAAATGAAAAAGGTGTTGAGGTGCGCGTATGAATCTTAAATTTGATGAAAAGGGACTGATACCGGCCATAGTGCAGGATCATAATACCGGGCAGGTGCTTACACTGGCATATATGAATAAAGAAAGTCTTGAAATAACCATAAAAGAAGGAATGACCTGTTTTTGGAGCCGCAGCAGGAACGAACTCTGGCGGAAGGGCGCTGCGAGCGGCAACTGTCAGAAAGTTGTCAGCATCAAAGCCGACTGTGACAAAGATGCCCTGGTCATAGAAGTCATAAAAAACGGTCCCGCATGTCATACAGGAAAAGAAAGCTGCTTTTTCAATGAAATATTTGATGAGGACAGATCCAAAACGGACAGGGAAAGCTATTTGGAAAATGAGTTTTCGTGGCAGGATCTTTATAAAATCATAAGTCAGCGAAGAAAAAATCCCAGAGAAGGGAGCTATACCAGCTATCTTTTTGAAATGGGCATGGAGAAGATCCTCAAAAAGATAGGTGAAGAAAGCACAGAAGTCATAATAGCTGCCGGTAAAAAAGATAAAGAAGAAACTGTTTACGAAATCGCCGATCTGGCTTATCATGTAATGGTGATGATGTCAGAGATGGGGATCGAACCCAAAGAAATAACCGCAGAACTGGCGGAAAGACATGTAATAGATAAAAAGAAGAAACAGGAAAGAATGGGATAAATCCCTTTTTCTCAATGGTGCATAAGGCGATAACATATGAAGAAACAGATGAAATTCAAAACAAAAAAAGTGCCGGTCATTTTGGCTTTGATAATAACTTTTGTTATTTTGCAGGCAGGATGCGGCACAGAAGAGGAAATATCAGACACGGGATTTTATCTGGACACCACATGCACAATAACCCTTTATGATATCAATAAAGACGAAGGAGAAAAGCTCATAAAAAAATCCTTTGACATATGCAAAAAATATGAAGGACTCATGAGCAAAACAATAAAGGGCAGTGATATTGACAGGATAAACAGGGCAGAAGGGAAGGCTGTTTCAGCAAGCCCCGAAACTATAAAAGTAATAAAAGAAGGTATGAGAATGGGGAAATTGTCCCGAGGAGAATTTGATATAACCATAGGAAGAGTGACGGAACTTTGGGATTTCAACAGCGATGAGGCGAAGGTCCCTGACGATGAAGAAATAAAGGAGGCTCTTGAAACCGTTGATTACAGAAATATTAAAATAGAAGGAAATAATGTTACGCTTAAAGATCCGGAAGCAAAACTGGATCTGGGGGGCATAGCCAAGGGCTACATAGCCGACAGAATAACAAAGATGCTGGTCAAAAATGGAGCAGAAAAAGCAATAATAAATCTGGGGGGAAATGTGGTAGCCATAGGTGAAAAAGAAGAAAATACTCCCTGGAACATAGGAGTGGAAAGACCTTACAGTGACAGAAGTGAAGTTATCGGTGTGGTTGAGGCTGTGGATGATTCCGTGGTAACTTCAGGCATATATGAGCGTTTCTTTGAAAAAAACGGAAAGAAATATCATCATATACTGGATCCGGAAACGGGATACCCGGCAGAAAGTGATCTTGAGGCAGTGACAGTTACAGGACCTTTGGGCCATTCCATGGAGTGTGATGCACTTAGTACAGTGTGCATACTGATGGGCGAAAAAAAAGCAAAAAAAATAATTGAAAGCATGGATGGTATGGAAGGTCTTTTTATAAATAAAGAGAACAAGGCAACGCCCACTAAAGGCCTGTCTTTTGTAATTCAATAAACTGCTTTGCAGCTCTCGGGGTACGACCGTTTGTTCTCAAGGCATGGGCTTCGGCCTTTTTGAAAAGTTCCTCTTCGGACATATCAAGGCCGTATTTTTTTGCAAGTTCTTTTGTTATATAAAGATAAGTGTCTTTGTCGGGTTTTTGGAAGGCGACGGTAAGACCGAACCTGGCGGCAAGGCTCATGGTTTCCTGCAGAGTCTCATTTATGTGAAGGTCATCCCCCTGTCTTTCGGCCGACGTTTCTTTTA
>JAAYYX010000237.1 GCA_012515135.1 Clostridiales bacterium
CCGCCACGACTTGTCTTGTTGATCTGTTAACTGATGCCACCACAATAATCAGGCCGGATTCAGAAAGCAGTCTTCTGTCTCTAAGTACGATATTACCCACGTCTCCAACACCAAGTCCGTCTACCATTACAGCATCCGCTTCTATCTTTTCTTTTTTTATATATGCATTCTTTTCTGTAATATCCAGTATGTTTCCGTTTTCCAGTATAAAGATGTTTTCTTTTTTTATCCCCATATTTTCGGCTATGTCTGCATGGGCCTTAAGATGCCTGTATTCTCCATGAACAGGCATAAAATATTTGGGTTTTATGAGGGACAGCATAAGTTTCAGCTCTTCTGAACATGCGTGGCCCGAAACATGGGTATCTGCAATATCGGAATATATGACTTCCGCACCCTTTTGTATTAGTTTATTGACCACGTCAGAAACTGTTTTTTCGTTCCCGGGTATGGGTGTCGATGACAGTATTATCATATCGCCTTTTTTTATCTGCACTGCCCTATGATCTGCAGCAGCCATCCTTGTCAATGCGGACATGGGTTCTCCCTGACTGCCCGTTGTAATTATGACCAGTTCCCGATCGGGTATATTTTTGATTTTATTTATGTCCACAAGTGTTCCCGAGGGTATCCTTAAATATCCCAGTTCAACGGCAAGATTTGCCACCTTGACCATACTTCTTCCGGAAAAAGCCACTTTTCTTTTGAAAAGAACGGCATTGTCGATTATCTTCTGCACCCTATGGACATTTGATGAAAATGTGGCCACTATTATCCTGCTTTGAGATCTTCTGAAAATGTTTTCAAGGGCCTGCCCTACTATTTTTTCTGAAGATGTATAACCGGGTCTTATGGCATTTGTACTGTCTGACATCATAAACGTAACGCCTTTTGTCCCCAGTTCTGCTAACCTGGCAAAATCTATTGGTTCGCCGTCAACCGGCGTATAGTCCACCTTGAAATCTCCCGTGTGGAAAACTCTGCCTGCCGGGGTGTCAATAGAAAGACATATGGAATCAACAATGGAATGGGTGGTTCTTATGGCTTCAACTTTAAAAGCTCCCAGCCTTATTTTGCTTCCGGCTTCTATTGCATTAAGTTTCCCGGAAAGGCCATGTTCTTCCAACTTGCTTTTGATAAGTGCCAAAGGAAGCCTGGTAGCATAAATAGGGACACTAAGCTCTTTTAGCAGATAAGGTGTGGATCCAATGTGATCTTCATGCCCATGGGTTATTATAATACCCCTTATTTTATTTCTATTTTCTTTAAGATATGAAAAATCCGGTATGACTATGTCTATTCCAAACATTTCGTCATCAGGGAATGAAAGACCGCAGTCGATTATCATCATATCATCACCCGATTCCAATAGAGTCATATTCTTTCCTATCTCATTAAGTCCGCCCAGGGGAATCACCCTAAGCCTGCCTTTTTCTCTGTTTTGTTTTTTATCTCTCATATTTTTTTCTTTATCTGACAACTATATTGACCAGTTTGTTGGGTACAGCAATGATCTTGATTATATCCCTGTTCTCCAGCATTTTCATTACGTCCGCATCGCTCATAGCAGTCTTTTCAAGTTCCTCCTTGCTAATATTATTTGTAACATCAAGTTTCTTTTTAACCTTTCCGTTAAGCTGCACAACGATTTCAACAGTGTCTTTTTTTAAGGCATCCTCATCATACCCGGGCCATTTCATCTTGTGTACAGAAGTTTTTTTACCGATTTGTCTCCACAGCTCTTCACAAACATGAGGCGTGAAAGGAGACAGTATAAGTATTACAGCTTCAATGGCCCCCCGGAAAAGTTTTTCATTTACAGGTCCTTCTTTGTATTTGTACATTTCATTGACAAGTTCCATTACAGCACTTATTGCTGTATTAAAATTGAATCTTTCATCTATGTCTTCTGTGACTTTTTTTACTGTGGCATTCATTTTGTACAGTAGTTCTTTGTCCCTTTTATTTTCAGTGCTGTGATCTGCATCACCGTTTCCGTATTTTTCCGTGAACTCATAAACCATCCTGTATACTCTGTTAATGAATCTGAAGCTGCCTTCCACTCCCGCATCTGACCAGTCCAGTTCACGCTCCGGAGGCGAGGCAAACAGTATAAACAGTCTTGCTGTATCTGCTCCGTATTTTTCTATTATCTCTGAAGGGCTGACAACATTCCCCAGGGATTTGGACATCTTTTTGCCGTCTTTTATTACCATCCCCTGGGTAAGCAGATTACGGAAAGGTTCCCTGGTACTGACAAGACCGCAGTCATAGAGTGCCATCTGGAAAAACCTGGAATACATAAGATGCAGTATTGCATGCTCCACACCTCCAATGTACTGATCAACATTCATCCAGTATTTTACCTTTTCATAATTGAAAGCTTCTTTATCATTCCTTGCATCACAGAATCTCAGGAAATACCATGAAGAGTCAAGAAATGTATCCATGGTGTCCATTTCCCTTGTGGCCGGTTTGCCACACTTGGGGCAAACGGCATCTGCGAATTCTTTGCTTGTTGACAAAGGAGATTCTCCCTTTCCGGTAAATTCCACATCTGTAGGAAGCATTACAGGAAGATTTTCTTCTTTTTCCGGCACCCATCCGCAGTCTTTGCAATATATCATGGGAATAGGAGTTCCCCAGTAACGCTGCCTTGATATCAGCCAGTCGCGAAGCTTGTAGTTTGTATCTCTTTTGCCTATTCCTTTCTCTTGCAGATGAGCGGTTATCTGCAAAATGGCTTCTTTGTTGTTCATTCCGTCAAAGATGCCCGAATTTATCATATTTCCTTCAGCTGCAAAGGCTTCTTTTAGGTCATAAACATCTATTTCCGGATCCTTCGTATCTACTACAGGTATTATTTCAAGGTCGAAGGTTTTGGCAAAATCAAAGTCTCTCTGGTCATGGGCGGGTACTGCCATGATTGCTCCTGTGCCATATCCCATAAGGACATAATCCGAGATATATACCGGGACTCTTTTGTCGTTTACAGGATTTATGCAATACCTCCCCGTGAAGACTCCTGTCTTTTCACCGGTGGCAGCACTTCTTTGTATATCGCTCATGTGCTGGACTTTTTCCACATAGTCGAGAACTTCTTTTTCATAGGGACTCCCCGCAACAAGGTCTTTCAGATATGGATGCTCGGGAGCCAGGACCATATAGGTCACTCCAAAAAGCGTATCCGGTCTGGTGGTGAAGATATCAAGACCTTTATCATAATCTTCTATTTGGAAGGTGACCTCTGCCCCTTCACTTTTTCCTATCCAGTTTTTCTGCATTATTTTGACCTTATCGGGCCACCCGTCCAGAGTCTCCAGATTCTCAAGGAGACTTTCAGCATAATCGGTTATACGGAAATACCACTGGGAAAGTTCTTTTTTCCCCACTTCCGTGTCACATCTTTCACATCTTCCTTCAATTACCTGCTCGTTTGCAAGTACGGTTTTGCAGCTGGGACACCAGTTGACGGGATTTTCTTTTTTATATGCAAGGCCTTTGTTGTAAAACTGTATGAATATCCACTGCATCCATTTATAGTAATCCGGTCTGCATGTGGCGACAGTCCTGTTCCAGTCATATGATATGCCCATCTGCTTTAGCTGTCTTGTCATTTCTTCTATGTTGTCATCTGTCCATCTGGCCGGCTCCACTTTGTTTTTTATTGCTGCATTTTCAGCCGGAAGACCGAATGCGTCATACCCCATGGGATGAAGAACATTGAATCCGTTCATGGTCTTGAATCTTGCCACCACATCCCCTATGGAATAATTCCTCACATGCCCCATATGAAGTTTGCCCGAAGGATAAGGAAACATTTCAAGTACATAATACTTTTCTTTGGTTTCATCTTCATAAACAGCAAATGCATCGGTCTCTTCCCAGTTTTTCTGCCATTTTGCCTCTATAGTGCTAAAATCATATTTCTGCTTCATTCCTGATTACCTCACAGTCCGCCCAGACACTTTCTATATTATATTTCTCTCGCATTTCTTCGGTAAGGACATTCACGATCATGTCCCCGTAATCCATGAGTATCCATCCGGATTCCTTTTTGCCTTCGATATTTTTGGCAATTATGCCTTCTTTGGCCAGTCCTTCTTCCACATAGTCGGCCAGGGTGCCTATCTGCCTCTCGGATCTCCCTGCTGCTATAACAAAATAATCTGCGAAAGATGATTTTTCCGATATATCTATAATGATAACATCCGACGCTTTTTTACCATCCAGTATTTCAGCCGCAAGCAATGCTGTTTTTTTGCTGTTCATCCAAATCTCCTTTTTTACTTATTGTTTTTTTTAACCATTCTCTGGCTTTTTCTGTATCAGGATCTATATTTATGTTCTGTCTATGCAAATATCCCATTGTATTTTCTATGACTGCAAGACAAGCCGCATCAAGATCCTCATTGGAAAGTTCTCTTATCTTTTCGACTCCCGGATAGTCTCTGCCGGGTTCAATGCTGTCTGCCAGGAAAATGACTCTTTCCAGTTTTGACATATCTGCTCTTCCTGTGGTGTGGTATTTTACCGCATTGAGTATATCCTCGTCACTGATGCCCATTTCTTTTTCCATCACGATTGCTGCTATTTTGCTGTGGGAAAGATCCGGGTTTTGGATATATCTTTCAGGGAGTCCCATTTCC
>JAAYYX010000044.1 GCA_012515135.1 Clostridiales bacterium
CATGACGGGCAATATATTCAAGGGACATATCCAGGATGCTCTTTTCAATATGGTTGCCGTATGGTCGGGGCAGTCCCTGCAGCTTCTGGGAATGCCCACTGAAGCCATACATACACCTCACATGCATGACAGATACCTTTCCATAGAAAATGCTTCATATATATTCAACAATGCCAGAGATATAGGCAATGAAGTGGAATTCAAAGAAAACGGTATAATGCAGCAGAGAGCTCAGAAAGTCCTTAAGGAAGCGGATGAGCTCCTTCATGAAATAGAAAAGGATGGCCTTTTCACAACCCTTGAAAAGGGAAAATTCGGAGGAGTCAAAAGACCTCGTGACGGAGGCAAAGGGCTTCAGGGAGTTTGCCTCAAAGATGAAAAATATTTCAATCCGTTTATTGCCATAATGCTGGGAGGTGAAAAATAATGACTGATAAAACAGCAGTAGCTCAGGTCGACCTGAAAAAAGTCAAGCCCTACGGGGACACAATGAATGACGGAATGACAGAAACAGCCTTCACTCTCCCGGTGCCCTTCGGAGAAGAGGGAAGTGAAGCAGCAAAAATACTTGCAAAGAAAATGGGTCTTGATGAACCCAACGTAGTATACTCAAAGGACCAGGGCGGCGGATACACATTCTTCATAGTTTACGGTAAGTGCAGGCACACCGTGGACTACACAGAGATCAAGGTAACAAAAGTTGAAGTCGAAATAATGGACAGGCTTGAATGTGCAAAATTCATCAAAGAAAAAATAAAGAGAGACGTGGTCATCGTAGGGGCATCAACAGGAACAGATGCACATACGGTGGGAATAGATGCGATAATGAACATGAAGGGATTCCACGGTCATTTCGGTCTGGAAAGATTCGAAGGCATAGAAGCATACAACTACGGAAGCCAGGTACCCAATGAGGTGCTGATCGAGAAGGCGAAAGAAGTGAATGCGGATGCCATAATAATCTCCCAGACAGTCACACAGAAAGATATACATATAACAAACCTGACCAATATGGTTGAACTTCTTGAGGCCGAAGGCATGAGAGACAAGGTCATACTCTGCTGCGGCGGACCCAGGATATCCCATGAGCTGGCTCAGGAACTGGGGTATGATGCCGGTTTCGGTTCCCATACTTATGCCGAGCATGTAGCATCTTTTATACTTAACGAAATCGTTGAAAAAGGAAGAGCATAAGAAAGGAGAGTTTTATGAAAAATAAAATCATGACCGCAGAAGAAGCCATAGCCGGCATAAAAGACGGAAGCTCTATAATGGTGGGCGGCTTTATGGCCTGCGGGACTCCGGAGATCCTGATCGATGCTTTGGTGGAAAAGGGTGCAAAGGATCTTACCATCATATGTAATGATGCGGGCGTACCGGGCAGAGGAGTAGGAAAGCTTATCACAAGCGGACAGGTAAAAACCCTTATCGCTTCCCATGTGGGACTGAATCCCGAAGTGGCGCAAAGAATGAACACAGAAGATCCAAGGGAAAAGCTGGAATGCATCCTTGTACCTCAGGGAACTCTGGCCGAAAGGATAAGAGCCTATGGCGCTGGTCTGGGAGGTTTTCTGACTCCCACAGGAGTGGGCACAATAGTTGCCGAAGGCAAGCAGGTAATAAATGCCGGAGGAAAAGATTATTTGCTGGAGGAACCGCTGAAGGCCGATTTTGCCCTTCTTCGCGGTTCTGTCACGGATAAATTCGGAAACACGACCTATAACGGCACCACCAGAACTTTCAATCCAATGATGGCCACTGCGGCAGACTATGTTATAGTGGGCGCCTGTGAGATAGTTGAGATAGGAGACATCGACCCGAACAATGTTGTGACTTCGGGCATATTTGTTGATGCGATCGTAGGAGGTGAAAAACCATGGCAGATCTAAAGGCAAGGATAGCTACTCGTGTAGCCAAGGAACTGAAAGACGGAGATGTGGTAAATCTTGGCATAGGACTTCCTACAAAAGTCGCAAATTATCTGCCCGGTGATGTACATATAATCCTCCAGTCGGAGAACGGAATAATGGGCATGGGTCCTGCTGCCGAAGAAGGCAAAGAAGATGTTGATATAATCAATGCGGGAGCTCAGTATGTGACTATAAATATCGGGGCCATGTATTTTGACAGTGCCACTTCCTTCGGTATCATAAGAGGCGGTCATGTGGATGCCACAGTACTGGGAGCCCTGCAGGTGGACAAGCACGGCAATCTGGCAAACTGGATAGTCCCCGGCAAAATGGTATCAGGTATGGGCGGAGCAATGGATCTGGTGGTGGGAGCAAAAAAAGTAATAATCTCCATGCTCCATACTCAAAAAGGCGCACATAAAATACTGGATGAATGCACTCTTCCCTATACCGCCATCAAAGTAGTCGATATGATCGTAACGGAAATGGGCGTAATGGAAGTTACCGATGAAGGGATAGTCTTAAAAGAGCTGCACCCGGACTTCACGCTGGATGAGATAAAGGAAGCCACCGGCTGCCGGCTTATAATAAGCCCTGATCTTAAGCCTATGGAAGATTAGAAAAGACATCAAAAAAGAATAAGGATAAAACATGCCGCATAAATAAAAGTGACGCAACTGTAACAATTTTCTGAATAATTACCAGAACTTGACATTTTTTAAATATGTGGTAGACTTTAAACATAAAGTGTGCTTCAATCGGCACACTTTTGTTTTGGGCAAAGCCCATTATGGTGGCAAGATGAAAAGGAGAACAGAATGCTTGGCAGCTTACAAACGCGCAGTAGATTCAAATACTGTGCCCGAGCGTTTCTTCTTATTATCAGCATTGCTATGATAGCCGGAACAACAGCACTGGCAGCTGATGAACCGGCAGGAAAAGGACATGTGGAAGTCAGTATCGCCGTGGACGATAGGCAGATCCATGCGAAAACAGCACAGATGACAGTAAGTGAGGTCATCGATTCGCAGGATATCCCTCTCGGCCCGGATGATATGGTGACACCCGCAGAAGACACCGTCGTAGAGGACGGAACGAAAATCGTGATCAAAAGGATCCTGAGGAAAGAAATGACCGTAACGGAGACTGTTGATTACAGGACAATCAAAAAGCAGGACTCGGATCTTGCGTACAACGAAACAAAAGTTGTTCGGGAAGGCAGCAAAGGCCAAGACAAACTGACATATGAGGTTTTGTATTCCAGGGGCGAAGAAGTATCCAAAAAAGAAATTTCAAGGACCACCATAAAAAAGCCCGAAAACAGGATAATCAAAACAGGCTACAAAGAAAAGTTTGAGGTCAGAGCATTTGCCTACACCGGTGGCGGCAATACCGCCACAGGCACAAGAGCCAGAGTAGGAGCAATAGCTGTTGACCCCGATGTTATACCTCTGGGTACCAGAGTACACGTCGAGGGTTACGGATCCGCCGTGGCGGAAGACACAGGCGGAGCATATATACAGGGCAGATCAATTGACCTGTATATGAACTCGAAAGCTGCATGTTACAGCTGGGGCAAGAGATATGTTACGATATATATCTTGTAAAAAGAATAAGAAAGAAGAAACGAAAAGAGCCGCGTATGCGGCTCTTTCATTTTTTGTTTATTTCTATACTATCGTTTCAAGATGGGCAAGATCCGAGGCCCAGTGGGTCTTGTTTATATATGAGGAAAGTTCTTCAGCATTATTTTCTCTGAACAGTCTTATTATCTCCTTGTGCTCCTCATTGGTCCTGTAAAGTATATCTCGTATTTCAGATTCTTTGCTGCTATCGTCTTCTATATGACTTTTTTTGAGGAATTTCATTTTGAGTTTGTCAAGGGTCTCAACAAGGATCTCGTTGCCGCACTCATC
>JAAYYX010000003.1 GCA_012515135.1 Clostridiales bacterium
CCGTGCTCTTTGGCGATATTACTGATAAGCTCCTGAATAAGTACAGTCTTTCCTACACCCGCTCCGCCGAAAAGTCCTACTTTACCGCCCCTTGTATATGGAGCTATCAGATCTATTACTTTTATGCCCGTTTCAAATATATTGGACGATGTGTCCTGCTCTTCAAAATCCGGAGCCGGTCTGTGTATTGAAGATACCTGTTTTGTGTTTACAGATCCTTTATCATCTATGGTTTCACCTATTACGTTAAAAAGCCTTCCCAGGACTTCTTTTCCAACAGGAACTTTTATTGAATCTCCTGTGTCAAGGGCTTCCATGCCCCTTCTAAGCCCATCCGTAGATGAAAGTGCAACGCATCTTACCACGTCATCTCCCACATGCTGCGCCACTTCTGCAACTATCCTCTTTTCACCAAATGGTATATTAATGGCATTAAGAAGTTCCGGCATTTCCTCCGGGTCAAATTTTATGTCGATAACAGGACCTATTATCTGATGTATGATTCCTTTGTTCACCTTGAACTACCTCCTATTTTTGAGCTTCTGAACCGGCTACTATCTCTATTATCTCATCTGTGATCGCCGATTGTCTCGCCCTGTTATAAAACAGCGATAAATCGCTTAACATGTCTCTTGCATTATCTGTTGCGTTCTCCATGGCCATTCTTCTGGCCGCATGTTCACATGTGGCCGATTCAACAACAGCTCCGTATATCATTATTTCAACATACTTGGGCACCAGATAATTGAATACTTCTTCCACCGAAGGTTCGTATTCAACTTCTTTGCCGTATCTCATGATGTCCGGATCCTTTTCCATTTCAAAGGGCAGCAGGGTCACATTTTTGACTCTTTGCTCGAGGGTACTCACATATGATGTATATATGAGAACGACCTCATCTATTTCACCGGAATTGTACATATCTATTATCGGCTCGCTTATCTCTTTAGTCTCAAGAAATGAGATACTTTCAGGGGGGGCCAGATATTCGTTCTTTATTTCATAGTTCCTCTTTTTAAAATAGTCTCTGCCTTTGGTCCCTATGGCCACTATAACAGGTTTCTCGGGATCGGACTTCATCTCTGCTTCCGCTTCTTTTATTATATTTGAATTAAAGCTTCCGCAAAGACCTCTACAACTGGTAACTATAATATAACAGGTGTTTATTATTTCCCTGTTCCCTATGAGATATTTATCAGGCACCTCGGAGGCATTATTGAATACCTCTGCAATAGACTGAGTTATGAAGTTGAAATATTCATTTGTTTTTTCAAAAGTCGCCTTGGCTCTCCTCAGTTTTGCTGCCGAAACCAGTTTCATTGCATTCGTTATATGTTCCATGCTGGTTACACTTTTTATGCGTCTTTTGACATCCTGCATATCACTTGATGCCATTTGTTACTCCTTTTTCTTGGCCGCTTTCTTTGCTTCTTTTGCCGCTTTCTTTGCTTCTTTTGCGGCTTCTTTTTCAGCTTTTTTATCAACCTTCGTTTTATCTTCCGGCGCACATGCGCATTTGTCTCCTTTATCTTCAGGGTTATTCTTTTCCAGTATGGGATTTTCCGCTCTTGCCGAAAAATCTGTTATTTTTTTGAAGTCTTCAATAGCACTTACAAGAGCACTTTCATTTTCTTTTGAAAGCTCTCCTTTTGCCACAAGTTCTTTCCCTATCCGGGGATGGTGAGTGTCCATATGCTCATATAAAGCTGTTTCAAATGCCTGTATCCGCTCTACGGGAACATCCTTGAGATATCCGTTTACAGCCGCATATATGATCATTACCTGATGGTTTACCGGCAGAGGCTTGTACTGCCCCTGCTTTATGATCTCCATGAGCCTTTCTCCGTGATCAAGCCTGGCTTTTGTCTCTGCATCAACATCAGAACCAAATTGTGAAAAGCTGGCCAACTCTCTATATTGTGCCAATTCCAGCTTGACTTTGCTGGCAACTTTTTTCATGGCTTTTATCTGAGCATCGCCTCCTACACGGGATACCGATATCCCCGCATTGATGGCCGGCCTCTGTCCGGTAAAGAATAATTC
>JAAYYX010000004.1 GCA_012515135.1 Clostridiales bacterium
GCCATGGAAAAAGTGGGAAGCGACGGGGTAATAACAGTGGAAGAATCCAAATCCATGGGCACGACCCTGGAAGTAGTGGAAGGTATGCAGTTTGACAGAGGATATCTGTCGGCTTATATGGCCACCGATGCAGAAAAGATGGAAGCAGTTCTGGAAAATCCGTACATCCTTCTCACAGACAAAAAAATATCCAACATACAGGAAATACTGCCCCTGCTGGAACAGGTAGTTCAGCAGAGCAAGAAACTGCTGATCGTTGCAGAAGACATTGAAGGCGAAGCCCTGGCAACGATCGTTGTGAACAAACTGAGAGGAACATTTGACTGTGTAGCAGTAAAGGCTCCCGGATTCGGCGAAAGAAGAAAGGCAATGATGGAGGATCTGGCTATCCTGACAGGAGGCACAGTGATCTCCGAAGAGCTGGGATATGAGCTGAAAGAAGCAACACTGGACATGCTGGGAACAGCGGCAACAGTGAAAGTCGACAAAGAAAATACAACTATCGTGGACGGAGCAGGCAGTGCAGAGGACATCAAAGCAAGGATCGCACAAATCAAGACACAGATAGACGAAAGCACTTCCGATTTCGACAAAGAAAAACTGCAGGAAAGACTGGCCAAACTTACCGGCGGAGTGGCTGTGATCAAAGTCGGAGCAGCCACAGAGCCCGAACTGAAAGAAAAGAAGCTCAGGATCGAAGATGCGCTGAACTCCACCAAGGCCGGTGTAGAAGAAGGCATAGTTTCAGGCGGCGGAGTTGCCCTGACAAATGCCATCCCGGCAGTGGCCAAATATGTGAAGACACTTTCGGGCGATGCAAAAACAGGTGCGGCAATAATAATGAGAGCCCTGGAAGAGCCCGTAAGACAGATCGCAGAAAACGCAGGATTCGAAGGCAGCGTGGTGGTATCAAGAATAAAGAACAGCAAAGTGGGAATGGGATTCAATGCTTCCACAGAGCAGTATATGGATATGATGAACGCCGGCATAGTGGATCCCGTAAAGGTGACAAGATCTGCACTGCAGAATGCGGCATCGGCATCGGCCATGCTTCTGACTACAGAAGCGGGAGTAGTAGATGCCAAGGAAGATGAGCCTGCAATGCCTCCTATGGGCGGCGGCATGGGCGGCGGAATGCCCGGCATGATGTAAGAAAGAGCCGAAATAGAATAATCAAAGCATGAACCAAAGAAGCGGGATCTCCCGGAGGAGGTCCCGTTTTTATGTATTCAAGAAGCAAAAAACAGTGCAAAATCAATGTTTCATAATTATTAGTTTTTGTGATATAATAACCTTCAAATCATAGGGAAAACGAGGAAGAAAAAATGTCAGAAAAAAAATATAAATTCAATACCGACTGTGTACATGCCGGATACAAAGCAGAAAGCGGACAGCCCCAGACACCGCCCATCGCCCAAAGCACCACATACAGATATTATGACCCTGCGGATGTGGCGGAATGGTTCGATCTGAACAGTCCCACCTGCGCATATACCCGTCTTGATAACCCCACGGTGAAATGCCTGGAAGAAAAAATGGCCGCACTGGAGGGAGGAAGCGCTGCGATCGCCGCATCGGCGGGCATGTCGGCAGCCCTTATCTCCATATTCAACATCTGCAATGCAGGAGATCATTTCATAGCTTCAAAAAGCCTTTACGGTGGCACATATAACCTTTTTGATGTCACCTTGAGAAAGATGGGCATCGATTGCACGTTCATAGATCAGGATGGAGGGATCGAGGATATCCTGGCTGCAGCAAGACCTGAAACAAAACTGATATTTGCGGAATCCCTGGGCAATCCCGCCCTTACCGTCCTTGATTTTGATAAATTCAGCAGGGCGGCCAAGACCCTTGAAGTCCCCCTTATAATAGACAATACCCTGGCAAGCCCGGCCCTTTGCAGGCCCCTTTTGCTGGGAGCCGATATAGTCATACATTCCACCACAAAATACTGCGACGGGCATGCCAGCTGTGTAGGAGGGATCGTGGTGGAAGGCGGAGATTTTGACTGGTCAAAGAACGGTAAATATCCGGGAATGACCGAGCCGGACGAAAGCTATCACGGAATAAGATTTTATGAAAAATACGGCAAAATGGCTTTTTCCGTTAAACTGCGGGCACAGATGCTAAGAGATCTGGGATGTGCCATGTCACCCATGAATGCATACCTTACATGGCAGGGACTTCAGACCCTGCATCTGCGTATGGAAAGACACAGCAAAAACGCCCTGGCCATGGCCGGGTTCCTTAAGGATCATCCCATGACAGACTGGGTGACATATCCGGGACTTTACGGAGACAAATACTATGATCTGGCCAAGAAGTACCTTCCCAAGGGACAGAGCGGAGTGCTGAGCTTCGGAGTCAAAGGCGGAAGAGAAGCCGGAGAAAAATTCCTTAAGGCCCTTGACCTTGCCAGCCTGGTGGTCCATGTGGGGGACGTGCGCACCTGCGTGCTTCACCCGGCCAGTTCCACCCACAGGCAGATGTCTTTGGAAGACCAGATAAACGCAGGGATAAAACCCGAGCTTATAAGAGTTTCCGTGGGGATAGAGGATATAGAAGATATAAAAGAAGATTTCGATCAGGCACTGAAAAAAATATAGGGACTTTTAGGGGATACTTACAAGGAGATCAAAAAATGCCGGTAATAATACCAAATGATCTGCCAGCGGCAGAGATACTTCAAAATGAGAATATATTCATAATGAACAAAGCCAGGGCCGTGACCCAGGACATACGTCCTCTTAAGATAGTCATAGTCAATCTTATGCCCACCAAAATAGCCACAGAGACCCAGCTGGCCAGAGTGCTGGGCAATTCTCCCCTGCAGGTGGAGCTTACCCTTCTGGCCATGGACAGCCATGAATCAAAAAACGTTTCACAAAGCCATATGAGGGATTTTTATAAGACCATCGACGAGGTGGAAAGCGAGCGTTTCGACGGGATGATACTTACGGGAGCCCCGGTGGAGCAGATAGCCTTTGAAGAGGTGGATTACTGGAAGGAGCTCACGGGGATACTGGAATATGCAAAAGAAAACGTTTACAGCAGCATGTTTCTTTGCTGGGGAGCCCAGGCAGCCCTTTATCATCATTACGGCATAAACAAGTATCAGATGGACAAAAAAATGTTCGGTATTTTTGAGACTAAAGTGGTAAGACCGTTAAACCCCCTTATGAGGGGATTTGATGAAATTTTTTATTCGCCCCATTCCCGCCATACAGAAGTTATCAAAAGCGATATCTTAAAACACCCCGAACTTCGAATA
>JAAYYX010000045.1 GCA_012515135.1 Clostridiales bacterium
CCCGCCTGCAAAGGGCTGGGGTTCATTCAGAGGATAGACCCGGATCTGATTATTGAAGATCAAAACAAGAGCATAACCCGGGGCTGCCTGGGAAACGTTTTTGCATCCATGGAATTCTCGGGATTTTACAGACAGATGATAGAAGCACTTGCCCGGGAACACGGCACGGATCTTGATACTCCATACAAAGATCTGCCCGCAAATTTCAGGGATGAACTGCTTTACGGCACAGGAGAGAGGAAACTTTCATATTATTATGAGAGCAGGAATACCGGTTCGAGATCCCACAGGAACCATCCCTTTGAGGGAGTACTGAAGAACCTGGAAAGACGTTATATGGAAACAAACTCGGATTACATAAAAGAAAAGATGACAAAATATATGAGCATAACGCCATGTGAAGAATGTAAGGGGAAACGCCTTAGACCTGAAGTCCTGGCTGTTACAGTTGGAGGAAAAAATATCGCCGAACTTTCCGATATGTCCATAAGGGAGTCAATAGATTTCATAAGTGGACTTGAGCTTTCAACAAAAGAAGAAATGATCGCAAAACAGATATTGAAGGAGATAAATGCAAGACTGGGATTTCTGGGGGATGTGGGGCTGGATTATCTTACTTTGTCCAGGGCAGCAGGCTCCCTTTCCGGAGGAGAATCCCAAAGGATCAGACTGGCCACTCAAATAGGTTCCAGCCTTGTGGGAGTCCTTTACATACTGGATGAGCCCAGTATAGGCCTTCACCAAAAAGACAATGCAAAATTGCTGGCAACTCTAAGGAGTCTTACAGATATCGGCAACACCCTTATCGTTGTTGAACATGATGAAGAAACCATGTATGCGGCAGATCATATTATAGATATAGGCCCGGGGGCGGGCATACACGGCGGAGAGCTGGTGGCCCAGGGAACAGTCGAAGAGATAAAGAAATGCAGAAGATCCATTACCGGACAGTATCTAAAAGGAGACAAAAAAATAGATGTGCCAAAAAAACGCAGGGAAGGCAGCGGACTTTTTATAGAAATAAAAGGAGCCGGTGAAAATAATCTCAAGGGCATAGATGTAAAGGTACCCCTTGGCAAATTCGTTTGTGTCACCGGTGTGTCGGGTTCCGGCAAAAGCAGCCTTATCAACGAAATACTATATAAAGGCCTTTCTGTCAAGATCAACCGTTCCAAGATGAAAGCGGGCATACATGAAGATATAAAGGGGACAGAAAATATCGATAAAGTCATAGATATAAACCAGTCACCCATAGGCAGGACCCCCAGATCCAATCCTGCCACATATACGGGAGTATTCACACATATCAGAGACCTTTTCGCCCAGCTGCCCGAATCAAAAATAAGGGGATATCAAAAGGGCAGGTTCAGTTTCAACGTTAAAGGAGGAAGATGTGAAGCATGCAGCGGTGACGGCATAATAAAAATAGAGATGCATTTCCTGCCGGATGTTTATGTGCCCTGTGAAGTATGCAAAGGCAGGAGATATAACCGGGAGACCCTGGAAGTCAAATACAAGGGCAAAAACATATACCAGGTCCTGGACATGAATGTTTCAGAGGCATTGGAGTTTTTTAAAAATCTTCCCGCCATAAAAAGACAGCTTGAAACTCTGGAACAGGTGGGCCTTGGATATATAAAACTGGGGCAGCCGTCCACACAGCTTTCCGGAGGCGAGGCCCAGAGGATAAAACTGGCATCAGAACTTTCAAAAAGAAGCACGGGCAAGACCCTTTATATCCTTGATGAGCCCACCACCGGCCTTCATTTTGCCGATGTGGACAAACTGCTAAGTGTTCTGGACAGACTGACAGACGGCGGCAACACCGTTGTGGTCATAGAGCATAATCTTGATGTTGTAAAAAGAGCAGATCACATAATAGATCTGGGACCCGACGGAGGGTTCAAGGGCGGGGAGATAATCGCAGAGGGAACACCCGAAGAAATTGCTCAAATCAAAAACTCTTATACGGGACAATATCTCAAAAAAGTGATAAAATAAAAAAAACACAGCATTAGGAGAGATGGTGAAATTTTGATCCTGACAGAAAAGGATAAAGCCCGTGCCCATGTTTTGATGATCCTGCTTGTATTTTTATGGGGTCTTGAGTATGTGGCCGCAAAATGGGCACTGGAGTCAGTGGCCACGCTGACGCTGGTATGCTTCAAATATATGTTGGCAATACTTGTAATAGGGCCCATAAAACTGAAAATGGACAGAAGGAGCTTTTTCAGAAAAAAAGACATACCGCTTTTTTTCGTATGTGCTCTTTTTGGAGAGATACTCTACTTTTTTTGTGAATATGAAGCCATGGACTATATGCCGGTATCTTTGATAACCGTGATACTGGCCTTTGTGCCGGCTGCATCAATAATGACCGAAAAACTCCTGTTCAAAAGAGATCCGACCCTGGCCATGGTGGCGGGAATATTTATATGTATTTTCGGAATAATAATGGTAATAGGTGCGGATATTGGTATACTGTTTGAAGGAAGATTTGCCGGTTATCTGTTTTGTTTTGGTGCAGTGCTTTCATGGAATACATATAATTTCATGACTGCTCACCTGAAAGAAAGATATTCGGCAATAACACTGACATTCAACCAGCTGGTTTGTACAATACTGCTTTCACTGCCCTTTGCGCTTTCGGATCTGCCAAAACCTGAAGACATTACCCTGCCTGTTTTGGGGGGTATGCTTTTTCTGGGATTTATAAGCGCAGGAGCGGGATTTCTGGTTTATGTATATGCTCTTGGTGTTCTGGGACCCACGACCATGTCTGTGTATTCCAATTTTCTGCCGGTGACGGCGACTTTGTTCGGCTGGATACTGCTGGGTGAGATGATAGGCGGTGTGCAGCTGCTGGGAGGAATAATAGTTATATCCGCAGGATATTTAGTTATAAAAGAAAAAGCAAAAGTAGACAAAAAAAGACTGGAGGTACTTTGCGATGATCGAGAAACTTAATATGACCATGCTGACTGATTTTTATGAGATCACCATGGCCAATGGATACTTTGAGACAGGCATGGCCGATGATATAGCCTACTTTGATATGTTTTTCAGAGAAGTGCCCGATGAGGGCGGATTTGCCATTATGGCGGGAGTAGAGCAGGTAGCGTCATATCTCAGCAATCTGAAATTTACCGATGATGATATAGAGTTTTTGAGAAGCAAAGGCATTTTTGACGAGAAGTTTCTGGAGTACCTGAAAAACTTCAAATTCGTTTGTGACGTATGGACGGTTCCGGAAGGTACCCCGGTTTTTCCGGGAGAGCCCATAGTAACAGTCAGAGGTCCGGTCATACAGGCTCAGTTCATTGAGACCATGATACTTCTGCTTATAAACCATCAGACCCTGATAGCCACCAAAGCCAACAGGATAGTTCGTGCCGCCAAGGGAAGAGGCGTTATGGAATTCGGCACCAGAAGAGCCCATGGTGTTTCTGCCGCCATATACGGAGCAAGGGCGGCATACATAGGCGGATGTATGGGTACCGCCTGCACAGTATCCGAAAGGGATTACGGGATCGCAGCTCTGGGCACAATGGCCCACAGCTGGGTACAGATGTATCCGGACGAATATACAGCATTCAAAAAATATGCAGAGATATATCCTGAAAACTGCATCCTTCTGGTGGACACATATAATGTCCTCAAGAGCGGGGTCCCGTCTGCAATAAAGGTCTTCAAAGAGATGAAACCACAGAAAACGGGAGTGAGGATAGACAGCGGAGACGTCAGTTATCTGACCAAAAAAGCCAGAAAAATGCTGGATGATGCGGGGCTTCCGGAATGCAAGATAGTTGTGTCCAATTCCCTTGATGAATACATTATAGAGGACGTAATAAGACAGGGAGCATGCATAGACTCTTTCGGTGTGGGAGAACGTCTCATCACAGCAAAATCCTCCCCGGTTTTCGGAGGAGTTTATAAGCTTGCCGCCCTTGAAAAAGACGGGGAAATGATACCGAAGATGAAGATAAGCGAAAATGTGGGCAAAATAACCAACCCGGGATTCAAAACACTGTACAGATTCTTTGATAAGGAAACTCACCACATTAGAGCGGACCTTATAATGCTGGACGGCGAGCCGGAACCGGCGGGAGATTCCTATGAGATATTCGATCCAATGGCCCCATGGAAAAGAAAGACCCTTACGAATTTCTATGTAAAAAATCTCAGGGTCCAGCTTTTCGAAAAAGGAAAACTCGTATATGATCTGCCCCACATAGATAAGATAAGAAGCTACTGTGCATTACAGATAAGCGAACTCTGGGAGGAAATGCTCAGGTTCGAAAAACCCCAGACCTATTACGTAGACCTTTCACAGAAGCTGTATGATCTTAAGCAGCAGATAATAAGTGAGCACACCAAGTAGGCTGAAGGGTCAAAAACAGTATGAAGAGATATAAGAGATATACTTGAGAAAGAATCAAAAAATGACCGCGTGGGCGGTCATTTTATTTGTGCTGTTTTCAGGTCCCATGCCTATGCCTGGGTGTAGAGAATATGGCTGCATCCATGTATTACCTGGGCGAACCGGTCCCCGATGAATTTAGAACATTTTTGATCTTGTGCTGCACCATGCCCTTTATGGCTTCTCTGGCAGGACCCAGATACTTTCGCGGATCGAAATTCTCGGGATGCTCCTTTAGGTGCTTTCTTATTTCTGCGGTCATTGCAAGTCTAAGGTCCGTATCTATATTGACTTTGCATACTCCGTATTTTACAGCCTCCAATATCATTTCTTCAGGCACTCCCCTTGTTCCGGGAAGATCTCCGCCGTATTCATTGCATTTGGCAACGAATTCCGGCAGCACTGTCGATGCTCCGTGCAGTACCAGAGGCACGTTTGGGATAAGGAAATGGATCTTTTTAAGTCTTTCGAAATCAAGATAAGGATCCCCTTTGAATTTATATGCTCCGTGACTTGTTCCTATGGCTATGGCCAGAGAATCAACACCGGTTTTCTGAACGAATTCCGCGGCTTCATCCGGATCTGTGAATGTGGCTTGCCGGGCATCTACGCTTACATTGTCCTCGATCCCCGCAAGTTTTCCCAGTTCGGCTTCAACTACGACACCTTTGCTGTGGGCATATTCCACAACTTTTTTTGTGATTTCTATATTTTCGTTAAGAGGATGCCCGGACCCGTCGATCATGACTGAAGTAAATCCGTCATCTACGCACTTTTTGCATATATCAAAATCCTCGCCGTGATCCAGATGTAGGCAGATGTCAATGCCGGTATCGATTATGGCTGCTTCCACAAGTTTCAGAAGATAAGCCGGCTTGGCGTATTTTCTGGCTCCTGCCGAAACCTGCAGGATGAGTCCTGAATTTTCGGCCTGCGCCGCATCAACGATACCTTGAATGATCTCCATGTTGTTCACATTGAAAGCACCTATGGCATGGTCGTTTGTAAGTGCTTTTTCGAACATGTATTTGCTTGTAACTAAAGCCATGATAACCTCCTTATATTATGATCTAAAAACAGTTTCTGTTATGGCTGAGCCACCCTGATCAGTTTGAGTCGAAGGATAATCCATTATGGCATTTATCCTGAAGAATATGACCACTGCAGCCACGATCAATATGACCAGGGCAACCATGATATCATTTTTATCATAAAGAAAATCTTTAAATCTGTTCATTCCGATTCTCCTTTCACATATATACAATATCACAAAAATCCATGGCAGACCAGTACGTCCCGGGAAATTTCAAAAAAATTCCAAGGCCGCTGTTTTTTATGAATATTTCTTCACAATGACTGTTTACAGAAGCTTTATTGTTGTATAATGTAATGTATGTTAAAAATAGAAGTCGGTATAAACGACGGCGGTCAGAGAACAGACCGTTTCTTAAAAAAATATTTCGGCAATGCATCTTTGAGCCATATATATAAAATGATACGAAAGGACATAAAGATCCAAGGCAAAAGACCGGGGCCTGAAACAATCCTTTCCCCGGGAGATGTGCTTTGCGTCTATATTTCTGAAGAAGAAGGGGAAAATCTCAGAAAAACAAAAAAAGTATTTGCGCCCGTCGTCAGATTTCATATAGCATATGAGGATGAAGATATGCTTATAGCAGAAAAGCCCTTTGGTCTTTTGATCCACGGGGATGCGGGTGAGAAAAAAAATACACTTGCGAACCAGGTGCTATCATATCTAAAGGACCGGGGAGAATATGCCCCTGAAAAAGAAAACACCTTCAGGCCCGCGCCGGTAAACAGGCTGGACAGGAATACAACGGGTCTTGTGATATTCGGTAAAAACGCAGAAGCGATGAAGCATCTTAACAGACTTATCAGGGAACGTGAAGGGATAAGAAAGTATTATCTCACCATAGTATACGGCAGGATAAAAGAACCTTTAAGGCTGTGCGGAAGACTTGAAAAGGATACACAAAAAAACACGGTCAGGGTGCTTGGCGAGGCAGATAAAAGGGGCGTTAATGCCAGGACCATCATAAAACCCATAAAAGTCGGCGGAGATTTCACTCTGACAGAGGCGGAACTGATAACAGGCAGGACCCATCAGATAAGAGCTCATCTTTTATCTGCGGGTTTCCCTCTTATAGGCGACCCCAAATACGGGGACCCGAAGATAAATGCTGAAATCAAAAAAAGATACGGGCTTTCAACACAGCTTCTTCATGCATATAAGCTGGAGATCCAAGGAATCACAGTGACGACAAAGCTTCCCGATATGTTTGAAAAAATAAAAAAGGAGTTAATCGATGTCCCAGGGAAAATATGATAGCAGATCTTTCAAAATAAGGAACCGGCCTTATATGTATGCCATAGTTGCGGCTATAATAGTCTTTATACTGGTGGCGCCGGAGGTGAATGAAGGCAAGGCGATGGATCCAACCATAAAAGACGGCAGTTTCGTGGTAATGACAAAAGAGCGTTATTCACAAAAACGCGGCGCACCGGATCTGGGGCAGGTGGTAATACTGGAAAAGACCGCCGCAAAAGAGCTTTCCGAGGACAACATAATAGCAAGAGTGACCGGCCTGCCGGGAGACAGAATAAAAATACAGGCGGGCACATTTTACAGAAACGGCAAAGAATATAATGTCAAGAATGCAAAGGGCAGCCTGGGCGGTAATGTGGATCTGAAACTCAAAGAAAATGAAGTGTTCCTTCTTTGCGATAACAGAGATACTGTAATGGACAGCAGAGCAAAAGAACTGGGACCCGTGGATATGGACATGATAAGGGGAAATGCGAAATGGACACTTTGGCCCCTTTCCCATATGGGAGGAATAAAATAAATGAAAGCTCTTATCAGAGATATACTTATAGCTTTAGCAATAGCCATTGCTGTATCATGTTTGATAAGACCTGTAATAGTAAAAGAGACCTCCATGGA
>JAAYYX010000238.1 GCA_012515135.1 Clostridiales bacterium
CTGTACCCTCAGATTCCCATTTATATGCTTTGTCACTACCGTAGGCTCTGCTTATTACAGTGACCTGATCGCTGACCATAAATGCGGAATAAAAGCCCACTCCGAACTGTCCGATAATATCGATCCCGGACTGCTGTTGCGGTTTTTTGTCTTCTTCTTCTTCCTTTGCATCTTCTCTGAAATCAAGAGAGCCGCTTCTGGCGATGGTCCCCAGATTGGACTCCATTTCTTCTTTGGTCATGCCTATCCCGTTATCCGATATCTTCAGGGTCCTGTCGGTTTTGTTAGTCTTGATCTCGATTTCAAAATCATCCCTGTTGATGCCGCTGCTTCCTTCTTCCATAAGCATTTTGTAATAAAGTTTGTCGATAGCATCGCTTCCGTTGGATATCAACTCCCTCAAAAAAATTTCCTTATGTGTATAAATGGAGTTGATCATAAGGTCCAAAAGTCTTTTGGATTCAGCTTTGAATTGTTTTTTTGCCATTTGTTATCACTCCTGTTTTCGATTTGTTTTGTTATGATCTGCTTTATATGGTTAGCACTCTCTTGTTTTGAGTGCTAAAACTAATATACACCTGCTCGCCTTTGCAGTCAAGGGGGTTTTTTGCTTATATGCACCAAAAATGGGAAAATGCCCATTCATTTTTACCAAGATTATGGCCCATTTCATGCCTTTGTAGTATAATCGATCTATGGATACTCTAAATGTGGTTGGTGCGATAATCATAAACAAAAATGAAATACTATGTGCTCAGAGGGGAAAAGGCAAATATGAGTATGTTTCTTTTAAGTACGAATTTCCCGGCGGAAAAATCGAAAAAGGAGAAACTCCAAAGGAAGCCCTTCAAAGAGAACTAATAGAAGAAATGCTCCTTGACATAGCCACAGATGAAATGACCTATTTTCATACAGCGGAACATACTTATCCTGATTTTAAAATAGTTATGCACACATTTTTATGTCGGACAACAGACAGAGACCTTACTTTGAAAGAACATATAACTGTTAAATGGCTCAGTCCAAAAGAACTCGACACCCTTGACTGGGCTGCCGCCGATTTACCAATAGTAGAGGAACTTAAAAATAAGGGGATATGATTTGAATTTAAAAGAAAAACTATCCGAAGGTCTGCAAAGCGGTTGCATAGACTGCAACCTGTCTTCTTTGGAAAAATATAATCCAAAGCTACTGATCAATGATCATAAAAAAGGCATGAAAGTTTTGACCAGCATAGAAAACGAGCTGCGGTCATGCAAAGAATTTTATTTTTCAGTGGCTTTTATAACCAACAGTGGGATCACAAGTCTTCTTTCAGTTCTTACTGAACTTGAAGAAAAAAATATCAAAGGCAAAATAATTACCTCTCAATATCAGAATTTCACTGAGCCCAAAGCCCTAAAAAGACTACTTAAATTTAAAAATATTGAACTGCGGATCGTAACAGAGGGAAATTTCCACGCAAAGGGATATATATTTTCCTACGGCGATTCTTTTTCATTCATTATCGGTAGCAGTAATATGACGCAGAATGCTCTGGGTCTGAATAAGGAATGGAATCTGAAACTCTCATCATTGGAAAACGGCGCTGTAATGCAAAATATAATGAATGAATTTTATTATACCTTTGAAAATGCCACCGCCGTTGATGACAAATGGATAGATACATATACAGATATTTATAGATCTGTAAAACAAATAAACAATAAAGCCGCCCTTGAGCAAGAAAATCGCCTGATAACTTTGAACAAAATCAATCCAAATAAAATGCAGGTGGACGCAATGAAAGCATTATCCGCCCTTAGAAATGAGGGCAAGAAAAAATCATTGCTTATATCTGCAACAGGCACAGGCAAAACTTATCTTTCAGCATTTGATGTAAAAAGATATGACCCAAAAAGATTTCTTTTTGTCGTTCATAGAGAAAACATCGCTCGTGCAGCCATGGAAAGTTTTAAGAATATTTTCGGCAAAAATATAGATGCGGGAATTCTTTCGGGCAACTCACATGTAAAAGACAAAAAATATATTTTTGCAACAATTCAAACCCTATCAAAAGACGAAACTCTAAATTCATTTGACAAAAAAGCCTTTGATTACATGGTTATAGATGAAGTGCACCGTTCAGGTGCCCCCACTTATCAAAAGATCTTGAATCATTTTGATCCCGATTTTCTTCTTGGCATGACCGCCACCCCGGAACGAACAGATGACTATGATATTTTCAGTTTATTCGATCATAATATTGCATATGAAATAAGACTGAACAAAGCCCTTGAAGAAAATATGCTTGCTCCCTTCCACTATTTTGGTGTAAGTGAAATAACTGTTGAAGGAAGACTGCTTGATGAAAAAACGGCCTTTAACAAGCTCGTTTCCGAGGAACGAATAAATCATATCATTGAAACTGCTGATTTTTATGGCTATTCAGGCGATCGTGTAAAGGGCCTTGTTTTCTGCAGCAAAACCTCAGAATCGAAGACCTTATCAAATGAATTCAATAAAAGAGGATTCTCGACCATTTCTCTCACCGGGGACAGTAGCGAAGAAGAAAGAGAATCCGCAATCAAAAAGCTTGAGCAGAATACTCTCGGTAATCATTTAGATTATATTTTTACTGTTGATATTTTTAACGAAGGTGTTGATATCCCCACAATAAACCAAATTATAATGCTTAGACCGACCCAATCTGCAATTATATTTGTACAGCAGCTGGGACGTGGATTGAGAAAACATATAGAAAAAGAATATTTGACTGTTATAGATTTTATAGGCAATTACAGCAATAACTATCTTGTCCCAATAGCTCTATACGGAGACCGTTCATATAACAAAGACAATATCCGAAAGCTTGTAAACACAGGTAGCAGCACCATTCCCGGCTGTTCCACAATTCATTTTGACAAAATAACCAAGGAAAGAATATACAAATCCATAGACCGGTCCTCAATGAAAAAACTAGCTGATCTCAAAAAAGATTATCTTTTAATGAAATATGAGCTGGGAAGGATCCCTATGATGATGGATTTTATGGAACTGGGAGGCAGAGAGCCATATTCCTATGTAAATTCTTCCGGTTCCTATTATAATTTCCTTTTAAAGGCAGACCCCAAGAATATCGAGCAGCTTTCTTTTCAAAAACAGAA
>JAAYYX010000239.1 GCA_012515135.1 Clostridiales bacterium
AATTCACCGGATCCTGTGTTTTTAAGGTCGGCTCCCGCAGTACCCACAAGTATCACTCTGCTGCTGGCCTTTGTCAAAACGTTCTTCTCGATTATCTCTTTGCTTACGACTTTACCGTTTTCTTTTATTATTTTGGTCTTTATTTCTGTTTTGCCGCTGCACCCGTTTTTCTTTACCTTCTCTGTACCTGCCTCAAGGGATGTTACATTTTTTCTGATGGTCTTACATTTGGTTATCCGGATATCCTCACACAATTCTCCCGAGATCACAGTCAGGGGGTCCTTGCCCTCTGTAAGCCTTTTTATTGCTTCGTTTATGGTAAAAAGTCCAGGTGTATCACATCCGTTATCTGCATCAAGTCTCTCAATTCTCACTTTTTCTTTGAACTTCAGGAAAAGTATTTTGTTTTCTTCACAAACATATTGTTTCTTTATGCCTTCGATCGTGAGCCGGGCTGCTTCTTCACCGGAAAGGATCGCAACTTCTTTGCCTTCCACTTTTATTACCCAAGGATGCTGCATCACCTGCCCCGTTGCCGTCACCAGCGGTCTTTCTATGGGTCCCTCAGTCATAAGCCAACCCAGCCCAATAGAAAAAACAAAAACAACAAACACTGCTGCCGCTATCTTTTTTTTGTGATGCTTTTTTATTAAGCTCATCAACTGCTCCCTTTATGTGATATGTCTGTTCAAATACAAGTCCAGACAGGTTTTACACCTGTCTGGAACATTATACATTATCGAATTGGCATAATCAATAAATCACAGATAATTGAAAGGATTTTTGGCTACGCCGTTAACTCTTACTTCGTAATGAAGATGTGTTCCTCTGGCATTTCCCGTTGCTCCCATGGAAGCGATCTTCTGTCCCCTGGAAACCTTTTGTCCGACTTTTACGTGGACCTTGCTGCAGTGCGCATATCTTGTCTCAAGTCCGCCACCGTGACTTATTTTTACAATAAGTCCGTATGTGCCCGAGTAACAGGCCTGTGTGACTTTTCCGCTCTCGGATGCATAAATGGGAGTTCCCATGCTTCCGCCCAAGTCGATGCCGTAATGCATCCTTCCCCATCTCATGCCGAATGAAGAAAGAAGTCTCATGCCTGAAAGAGGTCTTCCCAGAGTGCCACTGTAATTGTCAATAGAGCCTCCTGAGCTTGAGTATGAAGAACCGGAAGAATATGAAGACGATGAGGACGATGAGGATGAACTTTCAGCGGTGCCCACAAGCACGACTTTAGCCTTCGCTTTTTTTATGGTCTGCTGGTCCAGCACTTCTTCTTCGATCACCTTGCCGTTTTCTTTTATAAGTTCAGTAACCACCTCTTTTTGGCCTTTGGACCCCTGAGTCTTTACTTTTTTTGTTCCGGCCGGAAGAGAATCGGTTTTTTTGTATATAGTTTTATATTTTGTTTCTTTCTTTGCAGTGCATATTTCCTTTACCGCAACCGTTACTGCCTTTTCTTCTGTGATCCGGCATATCCCTTCATCTATATCACATATATCAGGTTCCTGCTGACCGTTTTTTATATCCATCTCACGGATCTTTATATCTTCCTTTATTTTGACATCTATGATCTGGTTTTTTTCACATACGTAATTCTGCTTTACTCCATCCATGATAAGCCGGGCTGCATCCCTGCTCCGTGCCACTATTTTCTTTTCTCCTTCAACGGATATGACCCATGGGGTTTCCATTACCTTTCCTTCTGCAGATACAAAAGGCCTGTCGATTGCCTGGGAAGTCGCAGCCCATCCTGCCGTTACGGAAAAAATAAAAATGACCGCAGCGAAAACCCCGAGTTTTTTCTTTTGCGGTAAAGTAAGATGAAATATATCTGTTTCATTCAGAAGTGAATGCAGACCGTTTTTTAGATTCTTTATTATTTCTGTCGGTGTCAAGAAAGCTTTGACTTTTGCCAAGTCTATTGTTTTTATCCTATCCCCTGCCCCCGTTAAAAGTCTTTTGACCGTAACGACCAGAAATGATCCGGCCTTTATCGCCTTTTCTTTTAACATCGGTCCTCCTCTTTCTTTGTTATCACTATTCACATTTCCAATACAAGGCCTTCTATCGACCTTATATATTTTACGATAACAAAAGGTTACAACAATGTCACTTTTCTGTCAAGTGTTGTTTCCGTGAAAATCCGAGCCTTTTGTGGGTACCAGATCTAATTTGTCTGCTATTTCAAGAAACATCCGGATTTCCTTCTCTGAATGCTCAGGATATATACATTCAAGTCCGAAAAGCCCCTTATCTTTCATTTTTTTCAGAAGCTTCTCCAGATTTTCACCGAATTCAGAGCTTTCTCTTTCGCCTATATGTCTTATCTTTGCCGGATGTGCCAGCACCGCCTTCCCCCCGGCACCACTAATAACACTTATGGCTGCATCATCTGTTATTTTTTCTTTTTTTATCTTTCTTATTTCCTTTTCTTCAAATATGCCTCCCGGTACAAAAGCATCTTTTTCGCATTTTATGTATCCTTTGTTCACCATTGCCCTGGCAATCTGGGGTTTTCCCAAATAATCCTGTCCTTCTCTGAAAACCATGTCTTTTGTTTCAAGGCCAAAACCTTTTTTCCTCAAAGCATCCAGAAGTTTTTTGTTTCTTTCTTCTCTATTGATCCTTGCCCTTTGGCATGCTTCCAGAAGTTCCCTGTTTTCATGGTCAATAAAATAACCGAGGATATGTACTCCTTTTCCGGAAGCCGCAGCCGACAGTTCTATCCCCGGTATTAATTCGATGCCGTATTTTCTGCCCGCTTCCAGAGCCTCCGGTATGCCGAAAACCCCATCGTGGTCAGTAATGGATATTTTGTTCAAACCTTTTTCCTTTGCATATCTCACAACCTCTTCCGGAGACATTCTGCCATCGGAATACCATGTGTGAAGGTGCATATCGGTTTTTTCCCCTGTAAGCATTTTACCTCCTGAACATATGATGTCTTCCTGCAACAGCCAAAGTTATATAAAGACCGATGCCCATCATTATTGCTGCAATAAGGATCGAAAACAGCGAATAACGCCACATAAAAGAAGTGTCCAGTATCCTGATGAGCAGATCGTCTTTGGGGAAGTTAAAAGAACTGAGGTCTCCGTGTATGGCCCGGCGCAGCGGCCCTAGGGCCACTGTCAAAGTGTCAAGTATCCCCAGCACCGCAAACCCGATAATAGAATAAAAATAATTTTTCAGAAGCAGATCTTTTTCTTTTTTTCTGCAAAGATATATATATATCCCTATTATAAGTATCAGGATGATCCCTGCAGCATATGCCTCCCTGTCAAGGGTATCTCTTATATTATTTACAGTCAGGGCATCTTTTTCGTTGAACAGTTCTTCGGGCATATATTCAAGATTCTCTTTCATACGAAACTCATGGGTTTTACCCATCATGTAGTCACTGAAAAGTTTGGCCACGTCTTCATTTTCGGCATATACCATCTCTTCACTGAGGACCTCTGTGGAATTCAGATGATAATTATAAAGGAACGTTGTGCGGAGCAAAACATTGTCACCGGCATACATGACAGCCACGGGTATCATAACAATAAGCAGCGGTGCCATGATTTTTGCCCACGGCACCGATTTTCTCTTTTTATTCTGCTTCCAGGGATTTTTTCTTGAGCTCCTTCTAAAACTGCGTTTCAGCCCTTCCATACGGCCGGCAAAAGTTTTTTTCTTTGGAACTATCCTGGGATCCCTTTTGGTTCTCTTGAACATGTTTGCCATTTTAAAATCTCCGCATTGATTTATCCAACCGGCATCATCGCTCTTCACGGAAATAAGGATTACTCAGATCTCCCGGCGGAAGATCTTCCTTACGGTTTTTATGTGTACCTATAATAACTATTATTATAGTCGCCAGATAGGGTATCATATCCACCAGATACTGGGAAACACTTATCCCCATGGCCTGCAGTCTGAATCCTATTATACTTAAGGCTCCGAAAAGAAGTGCCCCCAGAAAACCCTTTATGGATTTCCATGATGCAAATATTACAAGAGCAACTGCTATCCAGCCTCTGCCAGCCACAACATTTTCCTGCCAGACAGGTATGGTCCCCAGGGACATATATGCACCGCCCAGTCCGCAAAGGGCTCCGCCTATTATTATATTAACATATTTGTAAAGAGAAATATTTATTCCGGATGCATCGGCTGCGGCGGCGTTTTCGCCAACTGCCCGGGCATTCAGTCCTATTCTTGTCTTATTGTAATAAAATGCAGTAACTGCCACAAGTACAAATCCCATATAAACAAGGATATCCTGATCAAAAAGTGCCCGACCTATAACAGGTATCTGAGAAAGTCCGGGAATAGCAATGCTGTCAAAGGCGTCCCTTACTGCCGGAGTCAGGGGCACTCCCACATAACTTCTTCCCACAAGATTTGCAAATCCCGTTCCGAAAATCGTAAGTGTGAGACCCGTTACGACCTGATTCGTTCTTAATGAAACGGTAAGCACTGCGAATATGGCCGCACCGGCACCACCGGCCGCACATGCCGCCAGAACGGCTATTTGAGGACTTCCTGTTGTATGGCCTGCAATGAACCCCACAACAGCTCCCATGAGCATCATGCCTTCAACGCCCAGATTCAGATTGCCTACTTTTTCAGTAATTATTTCGCCTATTGTGGCATAAAGAAGAGGCATCGCCGCAACTATGGCTGCCGCCAGAAAACTTTCCATACTATGCCACCTCCTTTTTTGAGCCCGGTCTCTTCATAAAAGAGATCTTATACTGCATGAAGAATTCGCTGCCCAGAACGAAGAAGAGTATCACGCCCTGTATCATATCAGCCACCGATGAAGGTATGGACATGGCCACCTGTATATATGCACCGCCCTGCAGAAGCATGGCAAACAATATGCATACGATCATCACTATGGGAGGAGACAGTCTGCCCAGCCATGCAGTTATGATCGCAGTAAAACCATATCCTGCGGAAATGCTGTATGTGAGAGTTCTTTCCACCGCGGAAATCTGTATCATTCCCGCCAGGCCGCAAAGACCTCCGGAAACCAGCATGGCACTTATTATTATGGCTTTTATATTCATACCTGCATATCTTGCCGTTTCCAGGCTTTCTCCTACAACAGATATCTCGTAGCCTTTTTTTGTATAGTTTATATAAACATACAAAAAAGCCACCGAAAGGATCGCCACTATCCATCCGCTGTGTGTTCCCAGAAAATCAGGAAGCTGGGCATTCTGGCTGAAGGTCTCGATCTTTGGGAACCCTCCCGAATTCGGATCTTTCCATGGTCCGAACTGAAGATATGTAACGAACTTGATGGCTATATA
>JAAYYX010000240.1 GCA_012515135.1 Clostridiales bacterium
AGGTAATATTCCAGTTCTTCGGGATAAACATTCTTTCCGTTCTTTGTTATGATAACATTCTTTTTTCTGCCTGTTATGTACAGATACCCTTCATCATCCAGATAGCCCAGATCCCCCGTACAGAACCATCCTTCCTTTATTACTTCGGCGGTCGCTTCGGGCATTTCATAGTACCCAAGCATAACATTGCCTCCCTTTAAGCATATCTCGCCTATGCCTTCTTCGTTGACATCCTCTATCTTTATGCCGAAGGTGGGGAATTTTCTCCCCACTGATGCAGCTTTGGGTGCCGTGTCGGGATTCAATGCTCCCATGGGTGCACATTCAGTAAGTCCGTATCCCTGGAGAGCCTGTATTCCGAAATCCTGTATGCCTTCCAGCACTTCCGGATTTATTGCGGCGCCTCCCACTATCATCATCCTCATCCTGCCACCGAAAACAGCAAGTATGTCTTTGAAAAAGATTTTGCCCAGATCTATGCCGATTTTCTTTGTTTTTCTGTTTATTTTTATTACTTTTCTGAGAGTCTTTTCTTTGCCTTTTTTGCGTACATTCTGCCATATCTTTTTGTATAAGTTCTCAAATAATATGGGCACTCCAAGAAACATGGTGGGTCTTACTTCCGAAAGGTTCTTGACTATCTGTTTCAGTCCTTCACAATAGGCGATAGCTGCTCCCTTATAAAGAGGCATAAGAAAACCGCATGTGCATTCATATGTATGGTGTATCGGCAGGACCGAAAAAAATATGTCCCAGTCATTTACTTTGAGCACCGTGGGGGAGACCATCAGATCCTCAACAAGGTTGCCGTGAGAAAGCATGACGCCCTTTGACAGGCCCGTGGTCCCCGACGTAAAAAGAAGCACACTCATTTCATCTCTTATTATCTCTGCATCAAGGAATTCTCTGTTACCTTCTTTGAGAAGTCCCCTCCCCTTTTCGACAAGCCCTTTCCACGATCTGACTCCGTTTTTTTCTTCATCCGCATTCATATCCACCAGCATTTCAAGAGAAGACGCTCCTTCTTCCTTGATCTTTATGAATATATCTTTGTATTTTTCCGTAAAAAATACGCAGCTGACTTCCGATCTTTTTACCAGCTGTTCCAGTTCATTGGCATTGAGTTCTTTGTCAAGGGGCACTACTGTGCCCGTGCCGCAAAGCACAGCCAGATATGAAACCGCCCACCAATAGCAGTTCTCACCTATAACGGCGATCCTGCGGTCTTTGAATCCCTCGTTTATAAGGGCAGTCCCCAGGGCATTTATATCAGCCATGGTTTCCTTATATGTTATTTTTTTGTACTCTCCGCCTTTCTCTTCTTTTTGATAAAAGGCCACATGATCTCCATACCATTCATCGCTGGCACTGGTTTCTATCATATGCTTTATGTCCATTATAGGACGGCTGTCTTTGTACTTTACAAGCGGGTCGGGATCTGCTTTGATTTTTTCCGCTATTTCCACTGCGCGCTGCATGTCTTTCTCCTTTAGCGCTTTGTATTCTTCTTTGCTCAGCATTTTACATCCTCCTGTCCTTCACTGCTCTTATTCTCAGCATTATAACGTTTGATCTTTCTTGTTGTGGTTTTACTGAATTCTTCCTTTCTTATGCCGAATCTTCTAACTCTCTTGTAAAGGGGCATTTCCTCATTTATATCGTCTATAACAATTTTTAATAACTCTCTCAGTCCGTCTTCGTCTATATCTCCTTTTTGCTCTGATATGTGCTCATAGTCGGGAAATATCTCCGCCTTTATTATGATATCTCCCGTTCTTTCATCCTCTATTCCGTGGACCAGGGCTTCCTGTATGTACTGGCTTTCAGTCAGACAGAATTCAACCTCTTCAGGGAAAACATTCTTGCCGTTTTTAGTTACGATAACATTCTTTTTTCTCCCTGAAATATAAAGATATCCCTCTTCATCCATATATCCGTAATCGCCCGTATAGAGCCATCCGTTTTTTATGGTCTCTTTTGTGGCAACAGGATCGTTATAATACCCAAGCATTACCGAGGGTCCTTTGC
>JAAYYX010000241.1 GCA_012515135.1 Clostridiales bacterium
ACTGTAAGTGGTGGGATCGAAAAAAATATTTTTTTGCTGTTGTTTTTTTTGTTCATTTTACATCCTGTATTTTACTGGTCATGCAAAAATTATACAATAAAACCCGGGAAGTGAAAAGCGAAAATTGCATTTATTGACAAATATAATAAAGCATGTGATAATAGCTGAAAATACGCGAACGTTGCTGCAGTTAACAATATCATTCAAAAAGGTAATGACAATGGACATGAAGAAAGCCATCGAAAAGAGAAGATCCAAAAGAAAATATATCGATATTCCCCTTGATGAAGAAATGATCTTAATGCTCCGAAGATCCATGGAAACTTATAACAGAGAAGCAGGTGTCGATATAAGGATGGTGCTTGGAGACGAAGGAGCTTTCGGCACAGCCATAGGCGGGATCAAAAAAAGTTACGGACTTTTTTCGGGCGTAAAAAATTATTTTATACTGGTAAGCAAACTGAACAGAGAAGGGCATTTTGATCCTCTCATGTATGAAAAACTTGGTTACTACGGCGAAAAGCTTGTGCTTGAGGCGACGGCAATGGGTCTTGGTACATGCTGGGTGGGCGGAACATATGATAAGGAGGCTGTAGTTTGCAGTCTTCAGAGGGATGAAGAAATAGCCTCCCTCATAGCCTTCGGAGCCACTGCCGATAAAATGCCCATAAGCGAACAAATCGTGGGCAAGGCCATACACTACAGAAGATCAAAGGAAGTAAAAGATATGCTCAGGACTTCCGGTGATGTTGAAAACTGGATCATCGAAGGAATGAGGTGTGTCGTAAAGGCTCCTTCTGCAATGAATATGCAACCGGTGATTTTCACGGCATCGGATGATATGGTGTCGGCCAAAGTCAGGGGCAAAAGGGCCATGGAATTCTTTGATCTTGGGATCGCCAAACTGCACTTTGAAATAGGCGCAGGAGGAGGCCGATGGGATTTCGGCAACGGAGCGGTTTTTCAGCCGCCGGAGGAGTAATATCAGGCTGTAAAAAGACGGATATTTATGGCTCTTTGTGTTACAGTCCGCTTCAATGTTTATGGAAAATAAAAAACCTGCCTTACGGCAGGTTTTAAATTTCAGAAGAAAATCAATTATCTGTTTTCTCTGTAGGATCTTCTTTCAGCCTTTTTCTTGTCTCTGCAATCCTTGCATCTTTTTGGCTCGTTGTCGAATCCCTTTTCTTTGTAGAATTCCTGTTCGCCTGCTGTGAATACGAATTCCTGTCCGCATTCTTCGCAAATCAATGTTTTGTCTTCCATGGTGTTCCTCCAAATGAATCATAGAAATAACTTAATACTTGTTAACTTTATGGGACTATTCTCTTGCAGGAACATCTTTGTTTAAGACTCCAAAAGATGAAAGGACCTATAAAATTCTTTGTACAGGATAATTATATGATTTTTTTTTGTATTTGTCCACACTTTTTTTAAAGAGGGACTATTTCTGTTTCCATGGTTATATCCAGCTTGGCCGCACATCCTATGTAATAATCCACCTGTTCGTCTGTAAGCATGTCGGAGGATATCAGACCCTTTTGTGTGATTTTGTCATTTACAAACATTTTTGAAAACAGGAATCCTCCCTGTCCTGTCAGATACATTTCTGCCGAAAGCCCGGATTTTTGGAAGGAATCTAAAAGACCGGGCGCAAATATATGAGAATCGATCATAACATCCTTGCCGTTTTTTTTGCCGTAGGCTTCTATGACCATGGCACCCGTATCTGAAACGAGCCCTTCCTCTATTATTTCTTTTACTTCTTCATGGTATTTGGGAGCGGGGGGGACATGTGATAAAACCACATCAAAAGGAACCACCTTCCGACCCTTTATTTCTTCTTCCTTTCGGGAAAGAAGGCCGGCTCTGTAAAGGGGTTTCGCAAAATCTA
>JAAYYX010000046.1 GCA_012515135.1 Clostridiales bacterium
AACTGGTTGAAGCATGCGAAGAAGAATTCGGCGTATCCGCAGCAGCACCAGTGGCAGTGGCGGGCGGAAACGGAGCAGCAGCAGGTGCTGTTGAAGAGCAGACCGAGTTCACAGTAGTACTTAAAGAAGTCGGAGCAGAAAAGATCAAGGTCATCAAGGTAGTAAGAGAAATAACAGGCCTTGGACTTAAAGAAGCAAAAGACATTGTAGACAAAGCTCCTTCCAACATCAAGGAAGGCATAGAGAAGGCAGAAGCTGAGCAGATCAAGGGGCAGCTGGAAGAAGTGGGCGCAGGCGTAGAATTGCAGTAATGCATATAATGAATGCTCATAAAAGATAATAAAATACATGGTGGCTGAGCTCCCTAAAAGGGCTCAGCTATTGTGTATTTTTGAAAAGCTGCAAAAAAAATATATTTTACTTGAAAAATTGACACATAAGAGATATAATAATAGGCTGACACGTAATATGATTAAATAAAAATACAAGGAGTGATGAATATGCCAAAAGCCGTAAAATTAGGTAAAATGGAGCGTCAGACATTTTCAAAAATCAACGAAGTTGCCGAAATGCCCAACCTGATTCAGATCCAGACCAAGTCATATGATTGGTTTGTAAAAGAAGGCTTGAGAGAAGTGTTTGAAGACATTTCTCCTATTGAGGATTATGCAGGAAACTTAGTACTGGAATTTACCGATTACTCCCTCGATGACCCCCCCAAATATTCCCAGGAAAAATGCAGGGAAAGAGATGTGACCTATGCCGCACCGCTGAAGGTAAAGGTGAGGCTCATAACAAATGAAACAGGAGAAGTAAAAGAACAGGAAGTTTTTATGGGAGACTTCCCTCTTATGACAGAAAAAGGCACATTCATATATAACGGCGCCGAAAGAGTAGTTGTAACTCAGCTGGTGCGTTCTCCCGGACCTTATTACAGCAAGGAAATCGACAAATCCGGAAAAGAACTTTTTTCGACTCAGGTCATCCCCAACAGAGGGGCATGGCTGGAATATGAAACCGACTCAAACGAAATACTTTCAGTAAGAGTTGACAGAACAAGGAAACAACCGATAACTGCCCTTATCAGAGCTTTGTCCCAGGAAGGCATAAAGCAGAAAATAAGGAATGTTATCGAGCAGAAATACAGAGAAAAATATAAGCCAGAAAAAGGCTGGACCTTTGACAAGTTTACTCAGGAAGAGATAAAGAATCTTGAAGTTGAATTCAAAGATGAGCTGAAGAAAAAAGTGCGCAGATACAAGGAGCTGGACAGCGCTGTTTCTGCAAAACTTATAAACGGCACAGATGAAGAGCTCAAAGAAATATTCGGGGAAGATGAAAGACTGCTCAAATCTCTTGAAAAAGATCCGTCCACCAATTATGATGATGCATTAAAAGAGATATATAAGAAGCTGAGACCGGGAGAACCTCCCACCTTCGACAGTGCATATGACATAATAGAATCACTTTTTTTCGATCCCAAGAGATATGATATCGCAAAGGTGGGCAGACATAAGTACAACAAAAAACTTGGCCTTTCCAACAGGATAGAGAAGGTTACCGCAGCAGCAGATGTGGTGGATCCCAATACCGGAGAGATACTGGCAGAAAAAGACGAAGTCATAAGTACACAAATGGCTGCCAGGATAGAAAACGCCGGTGTTCAGGAAGTAATAGCCTATGGAATGGATAATAAAGATGTAACCACCAAGATCATAGGAAACAATTTCGTAGAGCTGAAAGAATACATAAAATTCGATATATCCGGCATAAAGATACCAGAAAAGGTTTACTATCCTGTCCTAATGGACATCCTTAAAGACTGTCAGGAAGAAAACGATATAAAGGAAGCTATAATACAGAGGAAGAATGAGCTTTCACCAAAGAGGATAATCCTTGACGATATAATCGCATCGGTAAGCTACCTTCTGAATCTGAGATTCGGAGTGGGAAGCAAAGATGATATAGACCATCTGGGCAACAGAAGACTGAGAACTGTGGGAGAACTCCTGCAGAACCAGTTCAGGATAGGGCTTGCCAGAATGGAAAGAGTAGTAAAGGAAAGGATGACGATACAGGATATCGAAGTCACAACGCCCCAGGCACTTATGAATATAAGGCCTGTTACTGCCGCCATAAAAGAATTCTTCGGAAGTTCACAGCTTTCACAGTTTATGGATCAGACGAACCCGCTGGCGGAGTTGACGCATAAGAGAAGACTTTCCGCCCTGGGACCCGGAGGACTTTCCAGAGAAAGAGCCGGATTTGAAGTAAGAGATGTGCATCATTCCCATTACGGAAGGATGTGTCCCATAGAAACGCCGGAAGGGCCAAATATAGGACTTATAGGATCTCTTACGACTTATGGAATAGTGAATGAATACGGATTCATTGAAACACCCTACAGAGTAGTAAAGGACGGCGTAGTCACAGAAGAAATCAAATATCTTTCCGCCGATGAAGAGGAGCGGATGATAATCGCCCAGGCCAATGAACCACTGGATACAAAAGGACATTTTGTCAACATGAGAGTGGCATCAAGAGGTGCCGGCGGAGAAATTGATCTTATACCAAGAGAAGCAATAGATTATATGGACGTATCACCCAAGCAGGTGGTTTCCGTGGCTACGGCCATGATACCGTTTCTGGAAAACGATGATGCAAACAGAGCACTGATGGGATCCAACATGCAGCGTCAGGCTGTACCCCTTATGATAACGGAGACTCCCATAGTCGGAACGGGTATAGAGCACAAAGCGGCCCGGGATTCTGGTGTCGTAAAACTTGCTTCTGCCGCAGGCATTGTGGATTATGTGGATGCCACAGAGATAAGGGTAAGGAGGGACGACGGAGAAGGGACAGATATTTATAAACTCCTGAAATTCAATCGTTCCAATCAGGGAACATGTATAAACCAAAGACCTATAGTTTTCAGCGGTGAGCATGTGGAAGAGGGAGAAGTCATAGCTGACGGACCTTCAACGGACAACGGGGAAGTGGCTCTGGGCAAAAACCTTCTCATAGGTTTCATGACATGGGAAGGATACAATTACGAAGATGCCATAATCCTCAATGAGAGACTCATAATGGATGATACTCTTACATCCATACATATCGAAGAATATGAGGCTGAGGCCAGAGACACAAAGCTGGGTCCCGAGGAAATAACAAGAGATATCCCGAATGTGGGTGAAGATGCCCTAAAAGACCTTGATGAGGAAGGGATAATAAGAATAGGTGCCGAAGTAACGTCTTCCGACATACTGGTAGGAAAGGTGACTCCAAAAGGAGAAGCCGATCTTTCCGCAGAGGAAAGACTGCTCCGGGCCATCTTCGGAGAAAAGGCAAAGGAAGTCAGAGATACCTCCCTTAAAATGCCCCACGGAGAGACGGGCATAGTTGTTGATGTGAAAGTGTTTTCCAGAGACAATGAAGGAGAACTGCCTCCGGGCGTCAACAAAGTAGTAAGAGTTTATGTGGCCACAAAGAGAAAGATAAGCGTTGGAGACAAGATGGCCGGACGTCACGGCAACAAAGGTGTTATTTCAAGGATACTTCCGGAAGAAGATATGCCTTTCCTTGAGGATGGACGTCCTCTTGAGGTGATGCTTAATCCTCTGGGAGTACCTTCCCGAATGAATGTGGGACAGGTTCTTGAGGTGCATATGGGACTGGCAGCAAAATATAAAGGATGGCAGATATCAACACCTGTATTCGATGGAGCAAGTGAAATAGACATAATCCATATGCTTAAGGAATGCGGTTATGATGAAAGCGGGAAGCTTGCCCTTCGTGACGGAAGAACAGGAGAAAAATTCGACAACCCAGTAACAGTGGGTTATATGTATATGATGAAGCTTCATCATCTTGTTGACGATAAGATCCATGCAAGAAGTACGGGACCGTATTCTCTTGTTACTCAACAGCCTCTTGGCGGAAAAGCCCAATTCGGCGGGCAGCGTTTCGGAGAGATGGAAGTCTGGGCTCTTGAAGCATACGGAGCCGCATATACACTCCAAGAAATACTTACTGTCAAATCAGATGATATCGTGGGACGTGTGAAAACATACGAATCCATTGTAAAGGGCGAAAACATAACCGAGCCGGGCATTCCCGAATCTTTCAAAGTACTCATAAAAGAAATGCAGTCACTGGGACTTGACGTGAAAGTGCTTACAGAGGATGAAAAGGAAATCGAAATAAAAGAAAGTGCTGAACTTGAGGATCTGACAGGCCTGGATGACATCATGGACACTGAGCCGGATCAGGTGAATGAAGATGAGCTTTTCAGTGCCGGCATGAGCATAAAAGAAGGAACAGAGGATGATGAAACAGGCACAGAAGATGATAAATCAGAATCAGAAGATGAATAGGAGGTAAATCATGGCTGAAAACAATATTAATTATGAATTGAACAATTTCGAATCGCTGCAGATCGGCCTGGCCTCCACAGAAAAGATACTGAGCTGGTCCAGAGGCGAAGTCACAGAACCGGAAACTATCAACTACAGAACGCTCAAGCCTGAACCAAACGGACTTTTCTGCGAAAGGATATTCGGTCCCCAAAAGGACTGGGAATGTCACTGTGGAAAATATAAGAAGATCAGATACAAGGGCATAGTCTGTGATAAATGCGGTGTTGAAGTAACAAAAGCCAAGGTGAGAAGAGAAAGAATGGGGCATATACAGCTGGCTGCTCCTGTTTCCCATATATGGTATTTCAAGGGCATCCCCAGCAGGATGGGGCTTGTTCTTGATATGACACCCAGAAATCTGGAAAAAATACTGTATTTTGCAGCATATGTCGTATTGGAACCCGGAGAAAGCGGATTTCAGTACAAGGAGATAATAAACGAACAGCAGTATAACGAAACAAAGCAGGAATACAAGGATGGTTTCAGAGCAGGGATCGGAGCAGAAGCGGTCAAAGAACTCTTGATGGATATCGATCTTGACAGTCTTTCCAAAGAAATGAGGGAGGGGCTCAAAAAAGCCACCGGCCAGAAGAAGATCAGGATCGTTAGAAGACTGGAGGTCATAGAAGCATTAAGGATATCCGGCAACAAGCCCGAGTGGATGATCATGGAAGTGATCCCGGTGATACCGCCCGACATAAGACCCATGGTACAGCTGGACGGCGGAAGATTTGCAACATCAGATCTTAACGACCTTTACAGAAGAGTAATAAACAGAAACAACAGGTTGAGCAGACTGCAGGGACTGGGAGCACCGGACATAATAGTAAGAAATGAAAAAAGGATGCTTCAGGAAGCAGTGGATGCCCTTATAGACAACGGCAGGAGAGGAAGACCTGTTACCGGACCGGGAGCAAGACCCTTAAAATCCCTTTCCGACATGCTGAAGGGCAAGCAGGGAAGATTCAGACAGAATCTCCTGGGCAAGCGTGTTGATTATTCGGGACGTTCTGTTATAGTAGTAGGTCCGGAACTGAGATTCTGGCAGTGCGGTCTACCGAAAAAAATGGCTCTGGAGCTTTTCAAGCCTTTCATCATGAAAAAGCTGGTGGAAGAAGGAGAAGCGCATAATATAAAAAGTGCCAAGAGAATGGTTGAAAAAGTGAAGCCTCAGGTATGGGACGTTTTAGAAGATATAATACAGGAACATCCCGTTATGTTGAACCGTGCACCGACACTTCACAGACTTGGGATACAGGCCTTTGAACCGGTACTGGTGGAAGGAAAAGCAATAAAGCTCCATCCTCTGGTTTGTACTGCATTCAATGCGGACTTTGACGGGGATCAGATGGCTGTACATGTGCCTCTTTCCATGGAGGCTCAGGCGGAAGCCAGGTTCCTGATGCTGAGTGTGAACAATATACTTGCCCCCAAAGACGGATCGCCCATAACAACTCCCACCCAGGATATGATATTGGGCAGTTACTATCTTACCCATGAGGGCACAGCGGACAGAAGCACAGAAGCAGACAAAGGCGACGGAAAAGCCTTCACGGATATAAATGAAATGCTCATGGCTTATGAAAACAAAGAAGTGGGCGTTCATGCCCGGATAAAAGTAAGGCGTTTTGCTGATGAAAACGACAAGAGAGGCAAACTGGTGGAATCCACCGTGGGAAGATTCATATTGAACACAGAGATACCTCAGGACCTGGGTTTTGTTGAAGACAGAGCAAATGATCCCTACTCACTGGAAGTGGACTTCCTATGTGACAAGAAAAGACTGGGAGAAATAATCGAAAGATGCTACCGGGTCCACGGGAATACAGGGACGGCACTTATGTTGGATCATATCAAGGATATGGGATTCCACTATTCCACGCTGGGAGCCATTACCATAAGTATTTCCGACATGGAAATACCGGCAGAAAAAAAGGAAATATTAAAAGAATCGGCATCCCGTGTGGACAAATATGAAGATGCATATAACAGGGGACTGGTTTCCGAAAAAGAGAGATACGAAAAAGTAATAGACATTTGGAACAAGGCAACTGATGATGTTGCCGACGCTTTGATGGATTCCCTGGGCAGCCTGAACAACCTTTTCATAATGGCCAATTCGGGAGCCAGAGGAAGCAAAAACCAGATAAGACAGATAGGCGGCATGAGAGGCTTGATGGCCAATGCCGCAGGAAAAACCATAGAGATACCCATCAAAGCAAACTTCAGAGAGGGGCTTTCCGTTCTGGAATACTTTATTTCAACCAACGGAGCAAGAAAAGGTCTTGCGGACACGGCCCTTCGTACAGCCGACTCGGGTTATCTTACAAGAAGACTGGTGGACGTTTCACATAATGTTATAGTCAGAGAATTCGACTGCGGCACCGATGAAGGGATCGAGGTAAAAGCATTTACTGAAGGTAAAGAAATAATCGAACCCCTTAAGCTCAGGATAATAGGAAGAACATCACTGACGGACATAGAGCATCCGGAAACGGGCGAGATGATCTGTTATCAGAATGAAGAGATAAC
>JAAYYX010000242.1 GCA_012515135.1 Clostridiales bacterium
ACCGCATAAAGTTCCGCAGCTTTTTTCTCGCCCAGGGAAGGTACCACGAATCCTTTTCGGGGAACATTGAGAAGGATACCTTCACTTGAAAGCTGGATAAGAGCTTCCCTGACCGGAGTCCTGCTGATATTAAGTTCACTGCATATCTTTTTTTCGTCGATCTTTTTTTCCGGCAGAAGGGTACCGTCGGCTATCTGATCGGCTATATAATTGTAAACATGATCCTTCAGTGACATATATGAGTTCATTTTTACCTCCGAAATCTCTTGACAATATATTATATATTATATATTATATATTATACCACAGAAAATGGTGAAAACAATATTTTTTTTAACGAAACAGGAGGTAGATCTGATGTTTAAACATGTTATTGTAAGAAGGCCCTGTAAGGCTATGGTGGAGGGTATAACCTCTGCGCCTGAGCTGGGAAAACCGGATTATGAACTGGCCTTGAAGCAACATGATAAATACATTGAGGCACTTAAGAAGTGCGGCGTAGATGTAACTGTTCTTGAAGCCGATGAAAGATATCCGGATTCATGCTTTGTGGAGGACCCTGCCGTAATAACAAGGAAATGCGCCATAATAACAAATCCCGGCGCAAGATCCAGAAACGGTGAAAAAAATGAGATCATAGGCGCAGTAAAAAAATTCTTCCCGGATGACAAGATCGAATACATAAAAGATCCGGGGACTTTGGAAGGAGGAGATGTGATGATGGTGGGCGACCATTTCTATGTGGGCCGCTCCGCGAGGACAAATGAAGAAGGCATAAAGCAGTTTATCGCCATTCTTGAAAAGCACGGGCTCACCGGTTCGGAAGTGCCCCTTGAAAAGGTGCTCCATCTCAAAACAGGTGTTAATTATATTGAAAACAACAATATGCTTGTTTCCGGAGAATTTATAGAAAAACCCGATTTTGCAAAATACAATAAAATAGTTATTCCGGAAAGTGAAGCATATGCAGCCAACTGTATATGGATGAACGGCACAGTTATAGTTCCCGAGGGATACCCTGCAGTTCTAAAAGCAGTAAAGGATGCCGGATACGAAGTTCTTCAGGTGGATACTTCTGAATACAGAAAACTGGATGGCGGGCTTAGCTGTCTTTCGTTAAGGTTTTAGGAGGAAAGAAAAATGAGTAATGGTTTAGATAATCAAAGAAATCTGGGGACCTTTAGACTTGTACTGTTTTCAATAGGTCTCACCCTGGCCAGCGGAGTCTTCAGTATGATGGGGGATTTTGCAGCCAACGGCGCCTATACCGGAGCCGTTCTTATAGGCTGGGCGATAGCAGGCGTCGGAATGCTGGGTCTTTCAATGTCGTTTTACAGACTGAGTATAGTAAGACCTGAACTGACCAGCGGCATTTACAGTTATGCCAGAGAGGGCTTCGGCGACTACATCGGATTCAATTCCGCATGGGGATACTGGATAAGTGCCATACTTGCCCAGGTCTCCTTTGTGACACTGTTCTTTGCAGCCCTGGGATATTTCTTCCCGGCCTTCGGAGCAGGAAACAATCTTACATCCATTGTAGTGGGGTCTGTTATCATATGGCTTCTGTTCGGCCTGATACTGAGAGGAGTCAATGAAGCAGTAACTATAAATGCCATAGTTGTTATAGCGAAAATCGTGCCCATCTTGAGCCTTATTTTGACCATACTTGTGGCAAGAGCATTTGACTGGTCGGTATTCACCCAGAATTTCTGGGGCGAGGGAGCAGG
>JAAYYX010000047.1 GCA_012515135.1 Clostridiales bacterium
ATCTGTGCCATACCCTACGCTGCCGGAAGTGTGAAGGAACTGGTGGACAATGCGGATATGGCAGTTTATCAGGTGAAGCGTTCGGGAAAGAACGGAATACTTCTTTCTACCGGAGGAGCTGTCGAAAGACCTGCCGCTGAAGCGGAGCAAACGGAACACAAAGAAGACATATATTCGGAATATGCATCCACCATATATGCTTTGACTGCTGCCATAGATACGAAGGACCATTATACATTCAACCATTCCAAGAACGTTGCCTATTACTCTTCCGAACTGGCCTATGCCTGTGGACTGAATCAGGATTCTGTTGAAATAATAAGAGAAGCAGCTCTTCTTCATGACATAGGTAAAATCGGCATACCGGAACAGATACTTAATAAGGCCGAAAAGCTCACCAGGGAAGAATATGAGATAGTCAAAGGCCATGTGGAAAGCTCCGTGGGAATAATACGTCATCTTCCTTCGCTGGATTATGTAATACCTGCGGTAATAGGCCATCACGAAAGATATGACGGGAAAGGATATCCCAGGCGTATAGCAGGAGAAGACATACCTCTTTCAGCAAGGATACTGGCGATATCCGACTCTTTTGATGCAATGATATCAGAAAGGTCATATAAGGAACCATATACTGTGGCTTATGCCCTCGAAGAAATAGAGCACCAGGCAGGGAAACAGTTTGATCCCAAACTTGCCACTCTTTTTGTGGAACTGGTCAAAACCGGAAAAATAAAACCGGACAACGAAGCATTGTCCGGAAAGGATTATTTTGAGATCGAAGAAGAAAAGGCTGTAAACTGACTTTTTATTCGGCTTCTTCAGGAGGCGGTTCTATAACGGTGCCGTCATCGGTGACCACACTGTCTTCCGGAGAACTTTCGCTATCCGGTGCAGGTTCAGAGTTTTCCTCTTCATGGGCGTTATCTTCTTTGACCTGATCGTCGCTTTGTTCCTGTTTTTCATTCTGAAGCTGTTCCAGCTTTTTTTCTGTGTCTGCCTGTTCATTCATAGAGTTTATTATATATAAAGCCGCACCGGCACAGACAATAGCTATAAGAATTATTACTATGGCAATAAGACCCCGGTTGGCTCTTTTTTTTTCGTCAGCTTCGTATTTCATTCTGGTTTTTGATGTTTCCAGTTCTTTTTCATCAGCTTTGCCTGTGCCTCCTTTGGGATAATGATCTTCTTCTCCCCTTTCCTGACCGTGCAGGGGTTTTAGAGGACATCCGCAGTTTGGGCATGTTTGGGCAAATTCAGATACCGCATGTCCGCACTCCGGGCATTTGAAAAGTGCCATGTTTTATCACTCCTTTTATATGTAGTGCTAACCTTAAATAATGATAACAATTTTGAAAGTGAAATACAATAAAAAGGTGAATATGATATTTATGTATGGTATAATATTATGAAAATCAAACAGGAGGATGCCTATGGAACCCAAATACAAAAGAGTGATTCTCAAAATCAGCGGAGAGGCACTGGCCGGAGAAAAAAATTTCGGAATAAGTGAGGACATGCTAAAAAAGGTGGCTGAACAGATAAGAGAAGTACATGATATGGGAGTACAGGTGGCTATAGTTGTGGGAGGCGGCAATTTCTGGAGAGGCCGAACCAGCAAGAGCATGGACCGTTCCACTGCAGATTATATGGGTATGCTGGCAACGGTTATAAATGCCATGGCTCTGCAGGATGCCTTCGAGACGATAGGGATACCCACAAGAGTGCAGACAGCCATAGAAATGAAGGAAGTGGCGGAGCCTTATATAAGAAGGAAAGCCGTCAATCATCTTGAAAAGGGCAAGGTGGTCATATTCGGTGCCGGCACCGGGAATCCCTTCTTTTCCACAGATACGACGGCAGCCTTAAGGGCAGCGGAGATCGATGCGGATATAATATTACTGGCGAAAAAAATAGATGCAGTATATTCCGCAGATCCCGAAAAAGAGGCCAATGTCGTCAGGTATGAGGCACTTACTCATCAGGAGGTTCTCGAAAAAGGCCTGGAAGTAATGGATTCAACTGCAGCATCCCTTTGCAGGGACAATAATATCGACATACATGTATTTGAACTGGCAAAAGAAGGTAATGTAATGAAAGCCATATGCGGCGGCAAGATAGGCACAGTTATTACATAGTAGGAGGTGTAAGATGAGTGATAAAGTTATCGAAGTTCTGGAAACAAAAATAGGAAAAACAGAATCAGCCCTCAAAGAAGAGCTTAATGCGGTAAGAGCAGGAAGAGCTAATCCTGCACTCCTTGACAGGATAGAAGCAGAGTATTACGGCACGCCCACACCTCTTAAGCAGATGGCAAACATATCGGTCCCCGATCCCAGGACGCTTATGATCACACCCTTTGATCCCAAGGCAATAGGGGACATCGAAAAGGCAATAAATATTGCAAATCTGGGAATAAGTCCAGCAAATGACGGTAAATGTATCAGACTTGCCATACCCCAGGTCACAGAAGAAAGAAGAAAAGAGCTTACAAAAACCGTTAAAGCCATGGGTGAAGAGGCAAAGGTGGCAGTAAGAAACCTTAGAAGATCTGCAAATGACGAGCTCAAAAAAGAAGAAAAAGCCGGAGACCTTACAGAAGACGACTTGAAAGAAGACCTGGATGAAGTACAGAAAAAAGTTGACGATGCTATAATGGCCATTGATGAAATACTGGCAGAAAAAGAAAAAGAAATCATGGAAGTATGATCTGAAATGCTGGATATGAAAAGTATACCTGCCCATGTTGCCATCATAATGGATGGCAACGGCAGGTGGGCCGAAGAAAAGAGTCTACCCAAATTATTCGGCCATAATGCCGGAATGAAGGCGATGAAAGAGATAGTCAGAAGAGCTTCGGCTCTGGGCATGGGATATTTAACCGTTTACGCATTTTCCACTGAAAACTGGAAACGTTCAGAAGAAGAGGTAAGCGGTATTTTTAAGTTGCTGGTCAAGTATGTGGATAAGGAACTTGATGAACTCAATCAAAATCACGTAAAAGTGACGATCCTGGGAGACTGCAGTTTGATTCCCTCCCAGGCAAGAGAAAGAATAGAAAAGGCCGTCTCTTCCACAGCGGACAATGATGGCCTGAACTTCAATATAGCCTTGAACTACGGCAGCAGAGACGAAATAACAAGGGCAGTATGCAAAATAGGGGAAATGGTGGCAAAAAAGGAAATAAGGCCCTGCGATATAACAGAAGATATGATATCGGATCTGCTTTATACCGGAGAAGCAAAGATCCCTGATCCTGACCTGCTTATAAGGACCAGCGGCGAAAAGCGTTTGTCAAATTACCTGCTTTGGCAGCTG
>JAAYYX010000005.1 GCA_012515135.1 Clostridiales bacterium
CTGCGATATAACAGAAGATATGATATCGGATCTGCTTTATACCGGAGAAGCAAAGATCCCTGATCCTGACCTGCTTATAAGGACCAGCGGCGAAAAGCGTTTGTCAAATTACCTGCTTTGGCAGCTGGCTTACAGCGAATTTGTTTTTACGGATACTTACTGGCCTGATTTTTCGCCGGCAGAATTTGAAAAAGCCATAGAAGAGTATCAAAAAAGGGACAGAAGGTTCGGAGGAAGAAGAAAATGAAAACGAGGATCATTTCTGGACTTATAATGCTGCCAATGCTGGCGGTCCTATACTTTGGAGGATATGTGCTGATGGCGGCATGTTTTGGACTTACCCTTGCCGCCCTTTATGAATTCTTCAAGGGCTTTGATTCCATGGGGACAAAACCGTCTTATCCGTTGGCGGCATTTTCCGCAATGCTGCTTTATGGATATACACTTTATTTGGATATTTCGAAAAGTACTGCAGGTGACCTTGAAAGACCTTTCATGTTCTGGTTATTTATAACGGTTGCAGCAAGTCTGATCTATCTTTTCCCAATAGAAAAAAGACAGCTTCAGGATGCCATGGCCACGGTCACGGGAGCTTTATATATCGCTTTCTTTGCATTCCATCTGGTCCTTGTGGATCAGACGGGAAAACCATCGATCCTGATATGGATAATCATATTTTCGGCATTCGGTACCGATGTGTTTGCATATTTCACCGGTCTTGCTTTGGGACGGCATAAACTCTGCCCATCCATAAGCCCTAAGAAAACTGTGGAAGGTGCCATTGGCGGTGTTATGGGCAGCATAATCATATGCGGAGCTTTCGGATATTTTTTTGCTGAAGAATATCTGATCCACTGCCTTATACTTGGTATACTGGGGGGAATAATATCTCAGCTGGGAGACCTCACAGCCTCTGTATTCAAGAGAAAGATGGGGATAAAGGATTACGGCCATCTGATACCGGGTCACGGCGGGATACTTGACCGTTTTGACAGCGTTCTTTTTACGGCACCAATGGTTTATTATTATATTATCTTTGCAATACAGTAAAAGGTATCATTTATCATCATGAAGAAAATAGCCGTGCTGGGCAGTACCGGGTCTATTGGTACTCAGGCACTTGAAATAATAGAAAAAAACAGAGAAGAGTATTCCGTATCGGCACTGTCATGCGGAAGAAATATTCCTCTGCTCCAAAAACAGATAGACTTATTTCTGCCCGATATGGTTTCCGTCAAAGAGAAGAAGGATGCGGAAGAACTTCAAAAGAAGTATCCGAAGATCCATGTTGTATATGGAGAAGAAGGCCTTATCGAAGCTGCTTCCTGTGACTGCCATATGGTCCTTAATGCTCTTATGGGCATAAAGGGGCTTATGCCCACATACAGAGCTATACTGGCCGGAAAAGATATAGCTCTGGCCAATAAGGAGACCCTGGTGGCCGGAGGACAGCTCATAATGGAAAAAGCCGCCGAAAAGGGAGTTAGGATACTGCCCGTAGACAGTGAGCACAGTGCCGTCTTCCAGTGTATGCAGGGCAATGAAAAAAAATCCTTAAAAAGAATAATACTGACGGGATCGGGAGGGCCGTTCAGAGGCTTTTCAACAAGACAGCTTTATGATGTGACAAAAGAACAGGCCCTTGCTCATCCCAACTGGAGCATGGGGCAGAAAATAACAATAGATTCGGCAACTCTTATGAACAAGGGGCTTGAGGTCATAGAAGCCAGATGGCTTTTTGATGTGACTCTTGAAAAAATAGATGTGGTGATACATCCCCAGAGCATAATACATTCAATGGTAGAGTATGAGGATAATTCTGTGATGGCACAGATGGGCCTTCCGGATATGAAGGTGCCCATAGCATATGCGCTGAGCTGGCCAAAACGACGCAAAAATGATTTCAAAAGTCTGGATATCCTAAGGGAAGGTGCAAACCTTACTTTTGAAAGTCCTGATAAAAACACCTTTCGGTGTCTGTCCCTTGCATATGAAGCATCAAAAAAAGGGGGCACGTATCCGGTGGTAATGAACGGCGCCAATGAAGTTCTGGTACAGAAATTCCTTGAGGGAAAGATAGGATTTACCCAAATACAGGAGACTATAGAAAGAGTGCTCTGTGAGCATATACCAAAATATCGGCTGACACCGGAGATTATACTTGAAGAAGATAAAAAGATAAGGAAAAAAATATGATAACTGCAATTTATGCCATAGCAATGTTCTGCGTGCTGATATTCATGCACGAACTGGGTCATTTTATAGCAGCCAGAGCATGCAATGTAAAAGTAAATAAATTTGCCATAGGCATGGGTCCGGCATTCTGGAAAAAACAAAAAGGTGAGACGGAGTATTCCTTGAGGATTTTCCCCATCGGCGGTTTTTGTGCAATGGAGGGAGAAGATGAGGATTCAGATGAACCAAGAGCTCTGAACAACAAAAAAGCATGGCAGAAGTCCATAGTTATTTGTGCCGGTTCTTTTATGAACCTTTTGCTGGCGGTCGTTCTGATGATAATATTCGTTTTCTATATCGGAACTGCCACTACTACCCTGGATGCGGTACAAAAAGGAAGCCCCGCTGAAGAAGCCGGATTGAAACCGGGAGACAAGATCGTCATGGTGGACGGCAAGAAAACAAATGAATGGACGGATGTTACAGACATAATAACAGGCACAGAAAAGAAAAAAACAGATATAACAGTCGAAAGAAATGGCAAAGAATACACCTTTGTAACGGGCTTCATGAAAAGTGAAGAGGGCCGGAAGATGATCGGGATAACATCAGCCAGGCAGAGAGATCCGGTTTCCGCCGTAAGGGACGGAGCCAAAGCAACTTTTGATATGACCGTGAATATGTATGAAATATTAAAACGGCTTTTCACGGGAGATGTTTCCGCAAAAGAACTGTCGGGGCCTGTGGGCATAGTTTATATGGTGGATCAAAGCGTCAGTTACGGGTTTATGTATTTTCTTTATTTCATGTCGCTTATAAGTTTGAATCTTGCCATAGTCAATATGTTGCCCCTTCCGGCACTGGACGGGGGACGGCTGCTTTTCATAATAGTAAGAAAGATCACCGGCAAAGCAATAACAGATGATATGGAAGGGAAGATACATTTCATTGGAATAATGCTTCTGCTTTTGCTTATGGTATATGTTACATGGAATGACATTGTCAGATTTATTGTTCCCATATTCAACTGAAAAATATCAGGCAGGTATAACAATGACAAAAAAAGTACAATGCGGAAATATATTTATAGGCGGCGGAGAGCCGGTATCCGTGCAGTCTATGACAAACAAGGATACAAGAGATATAAAGGCGTGCATTTCTCAAATAGAAAGACTGTCTGATGCGGGCTGCGATATAGTACGCCTTGCGGTTTTTGATAAAATGGCCGCAGAAGCTTTCGGTGAAATAAAAAAAGCAACAGATATTCCTTTGGTGGCGGACATACATTTTGATCACAGGCTGGCACTGGCTGCCATAGAAAAGGGTGCCGATAAAATAAGAATAAATCCCGGAAACATAGGCAGCAGAGAGAAAGTACGCCGGATTGTTGATGCGGCAAAAAAAAGAGGGATACCCATAAGGGTAGGTGTGAATTCCGGTTCCCTTGAAAAGGACATACTCGAAAAATATAAAGGGGTAACAGCAGAGGGTCTCGCAGAGAGCGCCATCAGAAGTGCAAAAATGTTGGAAGACTTGGGTTTTGAAGATTTGGTTTTATCGGTAAAAGCTTCGGATCCGGCGATAAATTATGATGCATGTATACTCCTTTCAAAAATGACAAAACATCCGATGCATATCGGAGTGACTGAAGCAGGAACAAAGGGGCAGGGAATAATAAAGTCGGCTGTGGGCATAGGCGCCCTGTTGTTGGCCGGGGTAGGGGACACCGTGAGAGTTTCCATTACAGGAGATCCGGAAGCAGAGGTTATCGCTGCAAAAAATATAATTGCTGCCGCCGGTCTTGGCAGGCTCCCCATCAATATAATATCATGTCCCACATGTGGACGCAGCAGGATGGATATTGAGAAACTGGTAATTGAACTGGAAAAAGAGATCGTGCCCCTTTGTGAAAAAAGAAAGAAAGCAGGGAAGAAAAGTCTTGATATAGCAGTTATGGGCTGTGAAGTCAACGGACCCGGAGAAGCAAAAGAAGCAGATTTCGGAGTTGCATGCGGGAAAGGAAAAGGACTGATATTCATCCGGGGCAAGGCAATAAAGACAGTCCCCGAGGAGGAAATAATAAAAGAACTTGTTAGGATGGCAGAGAACTATGAAAATATATAATGCGACACATATGATAAGATACGAAGACCTTAACCACCATGCCAATCTTTATGCCGGAAGGGCTTCGGAGTGGATGATAGAAGCTTCATTTGCAGCAGTCACCATTGTATACGGAAACGGAGACGGGCTGAGATATAAAAACACACATAAATTCGACTTCAGAAAATCGGTTTATCCGGGAGACATCATAACTTTTGCAGCAAAGGTCGTAAGAATGGGCAAAACCAGCATTACGGTGAATGTGGAGCTTATTGACGAAAAGACGGAAGAAACCAGGGCGGAAGGCTTTGTTACATATGTTACTGTTGATAATGAAGGCAGACCCGTAAGACACGGACTCAGTCTTGACGAAACACATGATGAAAAAGAAAAAGAATGGAGAAAGGAAGCGGAGTCATTTTTTAGGAAGCCATGAAGAACATACTTGACAGTTATATAAGAGAAGGATACCGGTATAAAGTTGAAAAAGCAGTCATGACAAAAGAGACAGGAGTTCTGACTCTTTATATAAGACTCAATTTTATTGTCCCCGCAGAGGATATAGGCAGAATAGAAGAGGCTATAAAAAAAGGGATACCGGCAGTATCCCAAACTGACATCAGATTCATATATGAAGATGTCCGTCTTGACAGGACGGATATTTTTGATAGATTCATAGGCCATATGATAAGGATGTCAAACGGTAGATATTCTGCAGTTACAAAGATGATATATCCTCATGAATTCAGGGAAGAAGAAGGCTACCTGACAATATATGCTCTCGGAGAGACTGCGGTCAGGACACTCAACAGTCAGGTGGCATCTGAATTTCAAAAAATGCTGAAGGATAATTTTGATATTGATATAAAGGTGGGTTTCAAAAACCATGAGGATGAATATGCAAGAACATCAATAGACATAGAAAGCCGGGGAGAAGAGTTTTCAAAAAAACCCGAACCAAAGCAAACAAAGACAGTCAATAAAACCAAAAGAAACGGTAAGCAGGAAGCCATAATGGGGAAGGCAATAAAAGAACCTGTCATGGCAATTGGCGATCTGCCCGAAACGGGGGAGGCGGTAATTGAAGGAAAGGTTTTTGAAATAACCGAAAAAACCGTAAGAAACGGCAAAAAGCTGATCAACATACTTTTGTATGACGGGACTACTTCGGCATGTGCAAAAGCTTTTATGAAGGAAGAAAAATGGAATGAAATGTCTGAAAAACTGAGGGAAAACGATCTGCTCAAAATAAAAGGGGATATAGAATGGGACAACTTCACCAATAATATTGTCATAATGGCTAAGCATATAGAAAAAGGGAATCAGACAAAGAGAGAAGATCTCTCAGGGACAAAAAGAATCGAATTACATGCGCATACCAAGATGAGTGCCATGGACGGATTCAATGATATCAGGGGCATGATAGAACAGGCAGCTTCATGGGGACATAGGGCTATCGCCATAACCGATCATGGCGTGGTGCAGGCTTTTCCCGAAGCTTTTAAGGCGGCGGCGGACCTGAAAAAACAAAAGGGGCAGGAAATAAAAATAATATACGGACTTGAAGGATATATTTTTGATGACAGTGACTGTCTGCTGCCCGACGGGAAAATCGATTACAGGTCGAAAAAGACCAATCATGTAATAATACTTGCAAAGGATCAAAACGGGCTGAAGAATCTGTATCGTCTTGTTTCGGATTCTCACATCAAATATTTTTACAGAAAACCCAGGATACCAAAATCGCTGCTTTTCGCCAGAAGAGAAGGGCTTATCATCGGTTCGGCATGTGCCCAGGGAGAAGTATATCAGGCTGTACTAAGAAAATATACAAAAGAAAAGATAGATGAAACAGTAGATTTTTATGATTATCTTGAAATCCAGCCTCTGATCAACAATCAGTTCCTGATAGATGGGGGTCTGGTTTCGGGCAAAGAAGAACTTAAGGATATAAATCGGAGAATAATAGAACTGGGCAGAGAGCACGGCAAAACCGTTGTTGCCACCTGTGATACTCATTATACTTCCCCGGATGATTTTCTTTATCGGAAAATACTTATGGCAGGACAGGGATATAAAGATACCGAGGGGGAACAGGGACTTTATCTGCGCACCACCGGGGAAATGCTTTCGGAGTTTGATTATCTGGATGAAGAAACAGCCTCTGACTTGGTCATAAAAGGTCCGGGATATATATCGGATATGGTCGCGGAGGTAATGCCGGTGCCTTCCGGCAAATTCCCGCCAAAGATCCAAGATGCCGACGAGATACTCCGCAGAAAGTGTGAAGAAAATGCAAAGGAAAGATACGGGGATCCTTTGCCCGATAAAATAAGGGAAAGACTTTTTGCAGAACTTGATTCCATAATCGGGAATGATTATGCAGTGCTTTATGTTTCTGCGGAAAAGCTTGTTCAAAAATCCCTTTCTGATGGATATCTTGTAGGATCCAGAGGGTCTGTCGGATCGTCATTTGCTGCAACAATGGCCGGGATAACGGAAGTGAATCCTTTACCGCCCCATTATATATGCCCCGCATGCAAAAAACTTGAATGGGGAGATGAAACTGTCTATGACTGCGGTGCAGACATGCCGGTCATAAAATGTTCCAACTGTAATGCAGTTATGGAACAGGACGGATTCAATATACCCTTTGAAACATTTCTCGGATTTGAAGGAAACAAAGAACCCGATATAGATCTCAACTTTGCAGGGGAATATCAGGCCCGGGCCCACAAGTTCGTGGAAGAGATATTCGGCAGTGAAAACGTTTTTCGTGCCGGCACTATAAGTACCATAGCCTCAAAGACCGCCTACGGCTTCGTTATGAAATATTTTGAAGAAAGAGGCATACCCGTAAACAAATATGAAGCGGAAAGGCTGACAAAGTGCTGTACGGGCATAAGACGTACCACGGGGCAGCATCCGGGAGGCATAATAATACTTCCCAAGGGTCATGATATACATGAATTCTGTCCGGTGCAGTATCCGGCAAATGACAGTTCTACCGGTGTTGTCACTACGCATTTTGAGTATCACGCCATAGACAAGAACCTTTTCAAACTGGATATACTCGGACATGATAATCCTTCTATGATAAGGCAGCTGCAGGACATGACCGGTGTGGATCCGCTCAAGGTATCCCTGAAGGATGAAAAAGTGATGAGTCTGTTCAACGGTATTGACAGCCTGGATGTGAAAGAACCGGACTACAGATTCACTCACGGCAGTTTTGGCGTGCCTGAATTCGGGACCAGGTTCGTTCGGCAGATGCTGGACGATACGAAACCCGACAAATTTGCTGATCTGGTAAGGATATCCGGATTTTCCCACGGCACGAATGTGTGGATAAATAATGCCCAGGAATATATAAGGAGCGGACAGGCCACATTAAAAGATGCGATTTCCACTCGGGATGACATAATGAATTATCTGATACAAAAAGGACTTTCCGGAAAAGATGCCTTTGAAATAATGGAAAGAGTCAGAAAAGGGAAAGGTGTGAGCGATGACCAGGAAGATCTGATGAGAGGGGCGAATGTACCTTCCTGGTACATAGAATCCTGCAGAAGGATAACTTATATGTTCCCCAAGGCGCATGCGGTCGCTTATGTTGTCATGTCATTTCGGATAGCTTATTACAAGGTATATCATCCCGCCCAGTTTTATGCCGTATATTTCACCACAAAAGTGGCAGACTTCAACTGGGATGTCATCAAAAACGGGGCTGAAGCGTGCCTTAGAAGGATAGATTCCCTTGAGTTGAAAGGGAAGAACATGACCAAGAAAGAGGAGGATGAGGTGACGGTCCTGGAAGTCGCTTATGAGATGTATTCCAGAGGATATAATTTTACTGACCCGGTACTGGGTGAATCAAAAGCAGTAAAATTCACTATTAAGGAAGGGGCCGTTCAGATACCCCTTTGTGCCCTTTTGGGAGTGGGCGAGAATGCGGGTCGTGCAATAGAAGAAGAATGGGAGAAGAAACCCTTTGAGACTATTGACGAAATGAGAGAAAGGACACGGATCAACAAGACAGCCATTGAATCTCTGCGCAGCAACGGTACCTTGGACGGTATGCCCGAATCAGACCAGCTGAGCCTGTTCTGATAAGTGAAAGACTTGCGCAGACAACGAAAAATATCTTATAAATCCTTGCAATTTTAATGAATGCATGGTAATATAATAACCGTGATAAAACTAGTTGCTTTTGAAGAGTGGGACAGCCCACTCTTCACTTTATGAGTGGAGAAATACCATGGCAAAAAAAGAGATCGAAGAATTGGCAGGACAGCTGCTTTCCGACTTTCTTGCCGATAACGGCTATGAACTTTATGATGTGGAGTTTCTGAAAGAAGGTCCGGACTGGTTCTTGCGGGTTTATATCGAAAAAAAGCAGGAGGATCAGGCAGACCCCGAAGAGACTCATATAGGAACGGACGACTGTGAAAAAGTAAGCCGTTTTCTAAGCAAGAAGCTTGATGAAAAAGATCCGATAAAACAGAACTATTATCTCGAAGTATCTTCTCCGGGAATGGACAGAGAACTGGTAACGGACCGGCACTACAAAAGATATATAGGACACAGAGTCTTGATCAAACTGTATGTGCCCGAAAACGGCAGAAAAGAGATAGAGGGTATATTGAAGAAAGTGACAAAGGACAGGATCATCATAACGGACAGGGAAGAAAATGAAATTGAATTGTCAAGAGCAAAGGTCGTAAAGACCAGACTGGCAATCGAAATATAGAAGCGCAAAAGAGCGTCGCCAACGGAGGAACAGAAATGAACAAAGAATTTATTTCAGCTATAGAACAGATAGAAAAAAGCAAGGGGATATCAAAAGATATAATTTTTGAGGCCATAGAATCCGCACTTATTTCTGCCTACAAAAAGAATTACGGAAGCAATCAGAATGTGAGAGTGGATATCGACGGTGAAACAGGTGATATAAGAGTATATACCGTTATGGATATAGTCGAAGAGATAGAAGACGAGAGCACTCAGATCACCCTTGAGGAGGCCCTGGAGATAGATCCGAATTTTGAATTGGGAGATGAGGTTTTTTATCAGGTGACTACCGAGGAGTTCGGTCGTATTGCAGCACAAACAGCCAAACAGGTGGTGGTCCAGAGAATAAGAGAAGCCGAAAGAGGAATAATTTTTGATGACTATGTGGAAAAACAGGGAGAAGTCGTAACAGGTACGATACAAAGGAAAAGCGGCGATACCATTTTTGTGAACATGGGCAGAACAGAAGGCATTCTTTCGGCAAAAGAACAGGTACCGGGTGAAAGATTCGAGGTCAATGACAGAATAAAGGTCTATATTATGGATGTCAAAAAGACCACAAAAGGACCGCAGGTATTTCTTTCAAGGTCCCATCCGGGTCTTGTAAAAAGACTTTTTGAACTGGAAGTGCCGGAGATAGAAGATGGTGTAGTGGAGATAAAAAGTATTGCCAGAGAAGCGGGATCCAGGACAAAAATGGCCGTATACACAGAGGACGAAAATGTGGATCCTGTGGGTGCATGTGTGGGGTCAAGAGGTTCTCGGGTACAGAACATAGTAGATGAGCTTTTTAACGAAAAAATCGATATCATAACCTGGAGCGAAGAACCGGGCACCCTGATAAGTAATGTGCTGAGTCCTGCCAAGGTAGAAGAGGTAATGATCGAAGACGAAGAGAAAGTGGCAACGGTAATAGTACCGGATTATCAGCTTTCTCTTGCCATAGGGAAATCCGGGCAAAACGTAAGACTCGCGGCAAAACTCTGCGGTTGGAAAATAGATATAAAAAGTCATACCCAGTATTACGGGGATGATGAAGAAAATGATGAAGAATATGAAGATAACGAAGAAATATCTGAAGATACTTATGAAAGTGCCAGTGAAGAAGAGATTTCCGAAGCACAGGAAGAAATGACTGAGGCTGATTCAGAAACAGAGCCGGATAATGAAGAAGGAAAAACGCAGGCGGAAACAGAGGAAGCAGCAGAAGAAGAAACACAGGCGGAAACAGAGGAAGCA
>JAAYYX010000006.1 GCA_012515135.1 Clostridiales bacterium
TTCTATTTGAGAATAATCTGCTGCAATAAGTATGTATTCATCCGAAGAAGGTACAAAGGCTTTCCTTATCTTCCTTCCTATTTCCTGTCTTATGGGGATGTTCTGAAGATTGGGTTCTATGCAGCTTATCCTTCCGGTGGCCGCCACAGTCTGCAGAAAATGGGCATGTATCCTGCCGTCCCAGGCTGCCAGAGGCAGAAGTCCGTCTATATATGTTCCCTTAAGTTTTGTAAGCATCCTGTATTCCAGCAACAGAGGTATTACGGTATGTTTATCCTTTAGTCTTTCAAGTACTTCGGCATCAGTGGAATATCCTGTTTTTGTTTTTTTGCCCGAAGGCAAACCGAGTTTTTCAAAAATTATTTTACCCAGCTGCTGAGTCGAGTTTATATTGAATTCCTCTTCTGTCTGCAAATATATGAGTTCTTTCAGTTTTTCTATACGTTCTGTTACATCCTTTCCTATTTCCGAAAGCTCACTTTTATCCAGCATGAAACCCGCATATTCCATAAAGGCCATGACCTCTATAAGGGGCATTTCCACATCATAGAACACCTTTTCAAGATTCTCTTCTATTAGTCGTTTTTTTTGTTCTTCCATGATCTTTTGAACTGCCCAGCACCATGATTTTCCGTATTCACTGAACTCTGTGGAACTGTCATCAAAAATATCAATTTGACTTCTTTCTATCATGAAGGTCTTTTCATCCTTCATCTCCATGTTGAGATACTCCTGAGCCAGTACTTTCAAATCATAATTGCTTCGGCCCGGATCCAGCACATACTGAGACAGACAGGTGTCGAAACCGGTCTTTATTCTATCTGTTTTTTGAAACATCAATGCATAATGATCTTTCTTTAGATCATGTCCTATGATCGTGACCTCATTTTTTTTCAGAAGCTGCGCTGTTTTTTCAACAAAACTATAGTTTGCATAAAAATATTTATTGTCAACAAGCAACCCAGCTCCCGTTATTTCAGGAGGGTTTTTATGATCGTTGTTGCTGAACACCTTCAGTACTGCCTTTTTTGAATTTCCAAGGTATTCATCCAGCATATCCATATCTTCCCTTGAGGATATGACGATTTTCTCTGCTATCTCAATATCTGTTTCCCCTTTATATTTCTTTTCCCTGTTGTCCTCCTGCAAATGTTCATGCGGTCCGGCTTTTGCTTCCATACGCTTCAGAAAACTGTTGAACTCCAGTTTTACGTATATGGATATCAGTTTTTCTTTTTCGGCCTCCTGCCATTTATATTCGTCAAAATCCATATCCAGCGGCATTTCTGTATTGATAGAAGCAAGTCTTTTGCTCATCACAGCCAGCTGTGCATTATCCTCTATATTATCCCTGAGCTTGCCCGGTTGCATCCCTTCTGCGTTTTTTAGAAGGTTTTCAACACTTCCGTATTCGTATATGAGCTTTTTTGCTGTTTTTTCTCCGACTCCCGGAAGTCCCGGTATGTTGTCGGACTGATCTCCCATAAGTCCTTTGAAATCTATGAATTGAAGAGGTGTAAAACCGTATTCTTCCTTCATTGCATCGGCATCATATATTTTGAACTGAGATATACCTTTTTTTGTTATCATAACCTTTGTGATGTCACTGGCCAGCTGCAGTTCGTCTTTGTCTCCTGTTATTATAAGAGGGAAAAGGCCCTGTTCTTCTGCTTTTTTTGCAACAGTCCCTATTATGTCGTCTGCTTCAAATCCTTCTTTCTCCAGCATTTTTATCTTCATGGCTGAAAGTATTTCCTTGAGCAGAGGTATCTGCATCGCCAGTTCGGGCGGCATTTTTTTTCTTCCGGCTTTGTATTCTTTGTATTCTTTATGTCTGAAGGTCGGTGCTTTTTTGTCAAAGGCCACCATTATATAGCCGGAAGGATGCTCTTTTTTGATTTTTTCCAGCATATTTAAAAAGCCGTATACCCCTTGGGTATAAACACCTTCTTTGGTGATCATTGGCCTTTGCATGGCATAATATGCTCTGTTTATCAGGCTGTTTCCGTCTATTATTATTATCCTTTTTTCCATAAAACACCTCAAAGAAAGTTTAACAGATATTTTTACATAACTCAACAAGATATGATATACTGTTAGACGCAAAAATGCAGAAAGGCAAATGAAAATGTACGACTATCACACGCACACAAACTTCTCTGAAGACTGCCGTGTATCCATGGATGATATGATCAGGGCTGCGGCAGCAAAGAACTTTAAGGAGATCGCTGTTACAGATCACTATGATCCGGATTATCCCAA
>JAAYYX010000243.1 GCA_012515135.1 Clostridiales bacterium
CACAGCGCGGCCTACGGCCGCAACCAAAGTAGTCAGTATTCAGTAGTCAGTATTCAGTAGCCTGAATGCTGTGAATACACGCTTCCAGCAGCTTACTAACCTCTTGCAAAAGAAGTTTTGCTTCAGGAACATCACCGTATTCAAGATCCTTTGTAAGAATCAGGTAGTATCGGCATTCTTCTACAGAACCTTGCGAAATGTTTAAGTAGCGCAGTTTATCCGTTTTGTTGCGTTTACGGAAGCCCTCTGCAATATTGGCTGCAATTGATACGGCAGCACGCCTGAATTGTGACGTTAAGCCATATATTTCATGCTTTGGGAAAGTCCCGGACAGATTATAAACCGCAAGCACGAATAAATGAGCCTTCTGCCATACCAATAAGTCTTCAAATGTCTTAGCCGGTTCTCTCATCCTGACTCCTTACGTAATTACAAAAATAGTTGTAGCCGCCCCTTTAAAAAATCGGAGACTTGCTCTCCAGAAGCAGATTGTTATAAACTATGTTATACAATCCAGTGTCGTCTATGGACACTAACGCTATACGAGGTGACGGCTACAATGTTAATTATAGACAAGTATAAGGATAAAATCAATGGAGTATTAAGCACTTTTGACCGTATGATTCTAAAAGGGCATCTGCGCCAGTTTTTCAGTCCTTCCGGCAAGATGCATTTTCTTAGTCAGGAAAATGTGCTGCTTAAGGATTTTGGAGATTATGCTAAAAATGTAACCAGTCAAATCAAAGAATACATAGAAAATATGGCTCAGGAGCGTCAACGGTCATTAATATACCTTACGTCTCCCAAAGTTTCCAAGGAAGAAACCGCTTTGGATGTTCTCAAGCGTGACCCTGTAGAGGAAGGTCTCATCTGCATCATTTCTACTGTAGAACTTTGCAAATCGGTGGAGGTTCGTAAAAGTAAGGACACGGAGAAACTGGAACTTCAAAATGGCTGGCGCAAGTGTCTCTATTACTATTTTTACTATCTCGACCGTGAATTCGGATTTATGCATGTACGGCTGCAAAGCTGGTTTCCCTTTGAAATTCAAGTATATATTAATGGACGTGAATATTTATCAAAGCAACTGGACAAGCAGGGTATCAACTATCAAAGATACGATAACAGCTTCACTTCCATTGCCGATATCCCCCAAGCCCAGGAAATTGCCAATGCTTTTACAGGTAGGGATTTGAACAACATGCTCAATCATTTTGCCAATGAAGTGAATCCTTTCCTCAAAAGACTGGAAGAGATTTTTCACTGCGGTTATTTCTGGTGCCTTGACCAGTGTGAATATGCGACCGATGTTATGTTTAAAAGCCGTGATGAACTCCAAAACATCTACCCGGACATTGTAAAGTATGCCTTGTTATCTTTCAAGTGTGAAGATGTGATGACCTTTTTGGGACGTAAAATGCATCCTGCATTTTCTGGAGAAGTTGTCTCCGATATGAAAAAGCGCCCGCAAGGAATCAGAATCAAGCACAGGATGAAGAACAACAGCATCAAAATGTATGACAAGGACAGTGTTTTGAGAGTGGAGATGACCATTAACACCCCCCGGGAGTTCAAAATCTTTAAGGAAAGCGGAGCCCAAAAGCAAAAGAAGTGGGTACCCATGGGGAAAAGTATCGCCAATCTTTATCGGTATGCCCAGGTTTCTGAAGCTGCCAACAAACGCTATCTGGATGCTCTGTCTTTGGTGGAACCAAAAACGGAATCCATCCAGGAAATCGAAAAAATTTGCCACCGGGTAACTTCAGGCAAAAGGACATTTTCAGGAATGAATCCAATTTCCAAGGAAGCAGAGGCCATATTTCTCGCGGTCATGGATGCTGGCAACCACATCAATGGTTTCACGAATGCCTCTATCCGTAAATTTCTTTTCTTGGATGCAACGATGGAGGATAAAAAGATAATGAATAAAACAACCCGGATCATAGCGAAACTGAGGGCACACAAATTGATCGCCAAAATTCCTCACTCTTTCCGTTATAAAGTAACGGTAAAAGGCATAAGAATTATGTCTGCAGCTTTGGCTGTCAAAAATATCAAGCTTGCAGAAATTATGAAAAAGGTATCCTGACTGATAAACTTTGTTCTTTTCTACTGAATACTGAATAATGGCTACTGACTACTGATTTGACTGGCTTCCAGCAAAAAAGTTTGCTGAAAAAACAAACTTTTTGAGGAGAATTATATA
>JAAYYX010000048.1 GCA_012515135.1 Clostridiales bacterium
ACAACTATGCATCTTTCCCCTTCCGCCAAAGTTTTTAAGATGTTCAGTCTTTCGATAAGAGCATCCTTGTTTTTTGCTTCATAATTCACAAAAGTCTCTTCATCGGAAGGCATCACGCAGATTTTTTCATCCGTGAAAAAAGAAAGGTCAGAAGCCAGTTTACCGGCTCTGACGAAAGTAGGTGCCACTATAAGGAACTGGCCGCCCGTCTTTTTTATTATGTCGGCACAGACAGCAGCGACTCTGCTGTCCGATATGCCGGTTATCCCTACTATTCCCATTCTTCTTTCTCGCTCATCCTGCTGTTATAACGGTTCATGGCCGCATCTATACCTTTTTCTATTATGCATTCCGCTGCTTCGGCGGCAGTCCTCACTGCTTCCTTCAGTATCTCCTTTTCTTTTTTGTTCATGCCCCCCGTGACAAAATCCATCAGATGCATCTTTATGTCTCCGCCGATACCTATTCTTATCCTTGGGAATTTTTCTGTCCCCATGGCTGCAACAACTGATTTCATACCGTTATGAGTCCCGGCTCCCCCTTTTTTTCTTATCCTTATCCTGCCTGTTTCTATATCTACATCATCATATATCAAAATGATCTTCTCCGGCTCCGCCCTGTAATAGTTCATGATCTCTCTCACAGCTTCACCGCTGAGATTCATATATGTCTGGGGTTTTACCAGCAAAACTTTTTGGTCGGCAAGATATCCCTCGCCGACCAAAGACTTGTTTTTGATTTTATTGATTTTGATGCCAAGCTTTTGGGCAAGCTCATCAGCGGCAATAAACCCCATATTATGTCTTGTTTTTGCATATTTTCTGCCGGGGTTTCCCAGGCCTACAACAACAAACATTTTTTGTCCTTCTTTCAATCGAAAAGTTTACTTATTGAATCATTTGTATGTATTCTCATCATGGATTCCGCAAACAGAGGTGCAACGGAAAGCATCTTGAATTTTTTATGCTTTTTTTCGTCTGTCATGGGTATCGTGTTAAGCAATACCACCTCATCGAATTCGGAAGCATCCAGCCTTTCGATGGCGGGCCCCGAAAGTACCGGGTGGGTGGCACATGCGGACACACTTTTTGCTCCCATCTCCATAAGGGCTTTGCCCGCATTGCATATGGTCCCCGCTGTATCTATCATATCATCCACGAGAACACAGTTTTTATCTTTTATGTCTCCTATTATATTCATTATTTCACTTTTGTTAGGCTCGGGTCTTCTCTTGTCAACTATGGCTATGGGCGCATCAAGGGGTTCGGCCATGCTTCTGGCCCTGGTAACAGAACCGTGATCGGGAGAAACTATAACAAGGTCTTTTATATTTTTTTTGATAAAGTATTTCACCAGTATGGGAAGTCCTATCAGATGATCCACGGGGATATTGAAATACCCCTGTATCTGTGCGGCATGAAGGTCCATTGTTATTACCCTGTCGGCACCGGCAGTCACAAGGAGATCTGCCACTACTTTTGCCGTTATGGGATCTCTTGCCTTTGCTTTTCTGTCCTGTCTTGCGTATCCGTAATAGGGCACCACGGCATTTATCCTGCCTGCCGATGCCCTTTTCATGGCATCCATCATTATGATAAGCTCCATAAGATTGTCATTTACGGGATGGCATGTGGACTGTATTATGTAGCAATCCACACCTCTCACGGTTTCCCAAAGATTTACTGATATTTCACCGTCACTGAATTTTGTCACATTGGCTTTTCCCAGAGGTTTGCCCATTATGGAAGTTATCTCATCAGCCAGTTCAAGATGTGAATTCCCAGCAAATACTTTAAAATCCGAAAACCCTGCATTTTTCATTACTCTCATACCTCTACTTTCATTTTTTGAGAATGCCTCTTTTTTCTACCCAGCCTTCCAGCACTCTTCCTTTGCTTCTTTCAACATAAAGAGCGCCCCGGGGCACATCCTTTGTGACCGTGCTCCCAGCGGCTATGTATGATCCCTCTTCCAGAGTAACGGGGGAAACAAGATTTGCATTGCAGCCTATAAAGGCTCCGTCTCCCACCTTTGATCTGTATTTTTTGCTGCCGTCATAGTTTACAAAAACCACCCCGCATCCGATATTGACATCCTTTCCTATGTCTGAATCTCCGATATAAGAAAGATGGGATGCTTTACTGCCATCTCCGAAAACAGAGTTTTTTATTTCAACAAAATCACCTATTCTGCAACCGCTGCCCACATCACTTCCGGGCCTCAGATAGGCAAAAGGACCTACTTTTGTTTCTGTGCCTATCCTGCTTTGGGTAATTACAGAATTCTGTATCTGTGTCCTGTCTCCTATTTCGGACCCGGTGATCCTGGTGGCCGGCCCTATGATACAGTCCTCTCCTATCTTTACTCTGCCTTCAAGTATGACTCCCGGATAAAGGACCGTACCTTTTTTTATGTCCACTTCATTTCCTTCTATATAGACCTGTTTTATATCTATGAACCGCACTCCCTGTTCTGCAAACAGGAGGTTCTTCTTTATGCGTTCTTTTTCCTGTTTTTCGTATTCTTCAAAATTCATGATATTTTTTCTCCCCTGCCGGTAACAGCATCCTTTTCGAGTATCATTTCTCCCGCCTTGTAAATGTCCCCGGCGCCCATGGTTATTATCAGATCTCCCTGCTGAGCATTGTTATATACGAAACTGGCGATCTCTTCAAGACTGCCGAAATAGTAAACTTCTTTTTCGGGATAGGATCTTTTGATTTCAGCCATCAGATCCTTTGAGCTTATCTGATAAACGTTTTTTTCTCTGGCGGCATATATCTCTGCCAGCACCACCTTGTCCGCCTTTTCGAAGGAAGTCGGAAACTCGTCAAAAAGTGCCAGGGTCCTGGTATATGTGTGAGGCTGGAAAAGGCACCAGATGTTTTTGTGGGGCGTATTTATGGCCGCTTCTATGGTGGCTCTTATTTCTGCCGGATGATGGGCATAGTCATCAACGATCCTAATTCCCGACTGAGTCTCTCCGAGGACATCGAATCTTCTCTGGGTCCCCTTGTATTGTTCGAGGGTCTCCTTTATGTCATTGATATCTATTCCCAGAACACTGCAGCATGCCGTTGCCACCAGCGCATTCAGGATGTTATGCTCTCCGGGTATGGAAAGCTGCAGCTTGCAGAGTTTTTTGCCTTTGCTTGATATTTCGAATGCAGGCATCCCGTCGGCATTGAACTCTATCTCCTCTGCATAATAGTCGCACTTGTCATTGAATCCAAAGGTTATGACATTGGGAAGATCCTGTATTATTCTGTTGACAAAGGGGTTGGCATCATAGGCGAAAATCATCCCATCTTCCGGCACCAACGCCGCAAATTTCTCAAAAGAACTGGCTATATGCTCGATATCTTTGAAATAATCAAGGTGGTCAGAATCTATATTGAGTATTATCTCTATCCTGGGCTTGAGCTCCAGAAAACTGTCCATATATTCACAGGCTTCCGTGACGAAGAACTGACTTTTGCCAACCTTTACATTGCCGCCGATCTCAGAAAGATTGCCTCCCACAAGTATGGTGGGATCTTTTTTTGCATTTTCAAGTATAAGGGATATCATTGAAGTAGTGGTGGTCTTGCCGTGGGTCCCGGCAACAGCTATGCTGTTTCTGCAGCCCTTCATCAGATGTCCCAGCATCTGAGCCCTGGAAACACAGGGGATACCCAGTTCCATGCCCCGGACCATTTCAGGATTGTCCTTTGTGACAGCCGCAGAGTAGACTATAATATCTGCTCCCTCCGCATTTTTGGCTCTGTGCCCCAGAAAAATATTCGCTCCGGCCTTCATGAGCTGCTCTGTTTTATCGTTCTGGCTCATGTCAGAACCGGTCACAATATATCCTTCAGACAATAAAATACCTGCTATTGCCGAAAGGCCTACCCCGCCTATCCCAATGCAGTGCACTTGTTTAACATTTGCCAAGTCGATCATTAAAAATCCTCCGATGTTTTTCTGCCAAGATTATAACATACTTTGCTGTCTTTATGTATGTATTTGACAAAAATATGTAAAACGAATAATATCATAATATCTTTCATTTATTGTTCGTAAAGGAGTGAATAATGAAAAGGACCGAGCGCATCGGCGCCATTATAAAAATACTTTCCGATTCTCCCA
>JAAYYX010000244.1 GCA_012515135.1 Clostridiales bacterium
AAATATGCATGGAAAAAGGATATGAAGTAGATAAGGAAGGCTTTGACATCCTTATGAAGCAGCAGAAAGAAGCCGGCCACAAGGATGCTGCTTCCGAAGATGCGGGCTGGCATAAAGTTTCTCTTGATCATCTTGCAAAGGGCAGGACGGTTTTCACCGGATATGAAAATGTTATGGACAAGGGCATAATAAGTGCCATCGTAAAAGACAGGGAACCGGTTGATTTTCTCGATGAAGGAGAGACCGGATTTGCAGTGCTGGATAAAACTCCTTTTTACGCGGAAAGCGGCGGGCAGGCATCCGACTATGGCATGATTTTCAATGATATGTTCAGTGCGGAAGTTATGGAAGTCATAAAGATGCAGGGAGTATATCTTCATAAGGTGAATGTCAAAAAAGGCAGGATGAAGGTCTATACGGGGGTGGATGCCCTTGTTTCAGAGCCCCTGAGAAACTGTTCTTCAAGGAACCATACCGGAACGCACATACTCCATAAGGCATTGAGAGAAGTTTTGGGAGAACATGTACAGCAGGCCGGATCTGCTGTTACACCAAAGAGTCTCAGGTTTGACTTCAACCACTATGAAGCAATGACAAAAGAGCAGATTGAAGAAACCGAGAAGATAGTAAACGACAAAATCAATCTTTTTCTTCCCGTAACAGTTGAAGAAATGTCCGTAAAAGATGCAAAAAAATCAGGAGCCGTGGGATTGTTTGAGGAAAAATACGGAGATACGGTCCGCGTGGTTTCTGTAGGTGACTACAGCAGTGAACTGTGCGGAGGTATCCATGTGAAAAATTCCGGGCAGATAGGAGCAATGAGGATAGTTTCTGAGACCGGGATAGCATCGGGTGTCAGAAGGATAGAGGCGGTAACAGGAACCTATGTACTTAAAATGCTCAAAGAAAATCAGACCGAGATCAATGCTGCTGCCGGCATATTAAAGACTTCACCGGAGCTTCTCACCGAAAAAATATCAGCCCTGGCGGAAGAAAACAGAGCCAATAAAAAAGAACTGGAAGATTTCAGGAAGAAGGCAATCAATACCGTTTCCGACAAACTGATGGAAGATTCAAAGGAGTTGAACGGTGTAACACTGATCACAAGATCATTCAAAAACTACAGCATCGATGATCTGCGCAGGATATCCGACGAGGTCAGAACAAAAAACAGGAATGTGGTCCTGGTATTGGCGGCGGAAAATGAAGATAAAGCCACTTTCCTGGTATCTCTGACAGAAGATCTGGTTTCAAAAGGATATCATGCGGGCAAAATGATTAAAGAGATCGCAAAGGCAGCAGGCGGAGGCGGAGGAGGAAAGGCCGATATGGCTCAGGCAGGAGCCAAAGACATATCGAAAATTCACGAAGCCTTCACAGTTGCTGAAACTTTATTGTGATATAATGACAAAAGTGTTATAATAATAAAAAGTCAAGAAAATATATGCAAATAAAGTGATCTGAGGAAGAAAGAAAGGAGTGATTCATGATGGATAAGAGAGGCACCATTATGTTTGACAGTGTGGGCAAAAAGGATCAGATGACGACCAGAGAACTCCTTGAGCAAGTCTACGAAGCCCTTGACGAGAAGGGTTACAACGCCATCGACCAGATAGTGGGGTATATTTTGTCCGGAGATCCTTCATACATAACCAGCCACAAAAATGCAAGAAACATAATCAAACAGGTAGATAGAGATGATCTTACAGAAGAGATCGTCAAGGCATTCCTCGGAAAAGAGAAATAGAATAAGAAGCCAAAAGACGGGAACTACCCCGTCTTTTTTTGTTGCTAAAAATAATAAATAAAGATATAATTTTGATATGAGAAAAATAGGGCTGGATGTAGGGGATAAAACCATAGGTGTTGCAGTTAGCGATGAACTTCTGATAACTGCACAGGGCATTACTACAATTGAGCGTACCGGTATAAGGAAAGATGCGGATAAAGTTATTGGACTTGTTTCCGAGTACAACTGTGATACTGTAGTTATAGGTTTGCCGTTGAGACTGGACGGATCAAACAGTTCTCAGACAGAAAAAGTATGCAGTTTCGGAGATATGCTGAAAAACAAAATGCGCAGCACCGGCCTTTCTAAGGTTGCAGTAATATTTCAGGATGAACGTTTTACTACTTCTATTGCAGAAAAAGTCCTGATCGAGGCGGATGTGCGAAGGAAAAAGCGCAAAGAAGTCATCGATAAGCAGGCGGCAGTCCTTATATTACAGGCATATCTTGATTCACTGGAGAAAGGAAAGTAATAAGATGAAAACAAAAAAGATAGCGTGGCTCACAGCGTTGATCACAATAACAGTAATGCTATTTGCCGCCTGCGGGGGAAATGCCATAATAGGTCAGTGGCAGCTTGATAAAGTGGTAATGAATGAAGAAGAATATGATGCAGAAGAGTTCTTAAGCATGTCAGGAGAGGATGAAGGAAAATCCAACACTTCTCTTGTGCTTGATTGCAAAGATGATGGCAAAGTGTCGATAAAAACAACCATTCTAGGTGAAACCGAAAAAGCATCCGGCACATGGGAAAAAGGTGATGACGGATTTGTTATCACAATAGAAGG
>JAAYYX010000245.1 GCA_012515135.1 Clostridiales bacterium
AAGACCTTTACAATGGCCAATCTTATCGAAAAAGTCCAGCGCCCGACCCTGGTCATCTCCCACAACAAGACACTGGCGGCCCAGCTTCATGGCGAGTTCAAAGAGTTTTTCCCGGAGAATGCGGTTGAGTATTTTGTATCTTATTATGATTATTATCAGCCGGAGGCCTATGTGGCATCCACTGACACATATATAGAAAAGGATTCTGATATAAATGAAGAAATAGAAAAGCTGAGGCATTCTGCCACGGCAGCACTGGCTGAGCGAAGAGATGTAGTAATAGTAGCCAGTGTTTCGTGTATATACGGACTGGGAAGCCCTGTTGATTATGAAAACCAGATGCTTTCATTAAGGCCCGGCATGGAAAAAAGCAGAACTGATATATTAAGGAAGCTGGTGGATATCCAGTATGACAGGAACGATATGGCTTTTGAGAGAGGAACATTTCGTGTAAGGGGAGACATTATAGATATTTATCCGGCCGGTGCCGAAAGTGCTGTCCGGGTGGAACTTTTCGGGGATGAAATAGAAAACATAAGACAGATAAATCCTGTTACGGGAGAAATAACGGGAGAGCGGAAACATATATCGATTTTCCCGGCTTCCCATTATGTTACAACAGAAGAGAACATGAAAGAAGCTGTTATATCCATTGAAAAAGAACTTGAAGAAAGAGTGATCTGGTTCAAAGACCGGGGAAAGCTGATCGAAGCCCAGAGGATAGAACAGCGTACAAGATATGATCTGGAAATGCTCAAAGAGATCGGCAGATGTAAAGGTATAGAAAACTATTCCCGCCATTTGAGCGGATTGCCGGCAGGCAGCAGACCGTATACTCTTATAGACTATTTCCCCGATGATTTCCTGATACTTGTAGATGAATCCCATGTTATGATGCCCCAGTTAAGGGCCATGTATGCGGGAGACCGCTCAAGGAAAGAGTCCCTCGTTGACTTCGGTTTCAGGTTGCCCTCGGCACTGGATAACAGACCGCTTAAATTTAAAGAATTTGACGAAATATCCAATCAGCTGGTATATTTCAGTGCCACCCCGGCAGAATACGAAAGAGAGCAAAGCGGGGGCATATCCGCTGAACAGCTCATAAGACCCACGGGTCTTCTTGATCCCCCTGTTGAAATCGTACCTTCGGAAGGGCAAATAGATCATCTGACCGGAGAAATAAACAGTGTAACGGAAGCCGGAGGAAGGGTACTGGTCACCACCCTGACCAAGAAAATGGCAGAGAATCTTACGGAATATTTTTCCGGCAGCGGAATAAGAGTAAGATATCTTCATTCCGAGGTCGAAACTCTTGAGAGACTGGAAATAATAAGAGACCTGAGAAAAGGCCGGTTCGATGTACTTGTGGGGATCAATCTTCTAAGGGAAGGACTTGATCTGCCGGAGGTAAAGCTGGTGGCCATACTGGATGCGGACCGGGAAGGGTTTCTCAGAACGGAAACATCTCTTATACAGACCATAGGCAGAGCAGCAAGAAATGTTGACGGAAGGGTCATAATGTATGCGGATCGTATAAGTCCCGCCATGAAAAGGGCCCTGGAAGAAACAGACAGAAGAAGAACGGTACAGGAAGAATACAACAGGACTAACGGAATAACTCCAAAAACCATAGAAAAGGCAGTAAGGGCTGTCATTGAGGCCACTAAGCAGGGAGAGGACATTGGATACAAAGGCAGATCTCCGTTGGAACTCACAAAAAAAGAGCTCAAAGAATATGTTAAAATGCTGGAAAAAGAAATGAAACAGGCAGCTTCAGACCTGCAGTTCGAAAGAGCCGCAAAACTGAGAGACGAACTTTTTGAATACAAGACGAGGTTATAATGGCAAAGGATCTTTATGTAAAAGGTGCATCGGAGAACAATCTGAAAAGCATAGACGTGACCATACCCAGAGACAAAATGGTGGTGCTGACGGGCCTTTCCGGCAGCGGTAAATCATCGTTGGCTTTTGATACCATATATGCGGAAGGACAAAGGCGCTATGTGGAAAGTCTTTCATCTTATGCGCGCCAGTTTTTGGGACAGATGGAAAAACCCGATGTGGAACTCATTGAAGGACTTTCACCGGCCATATCCATAGACCAGAAAACTACCAGCAAGAATCCCCGTTCCACAGTGGGAACGGTAACAGAGGTATATGACTATCTAAGGCTCATGTATGCCAGGATAGGGATACCCCACTGTCCCGTATGCGGCAAGGAGATAAGCAGCCAGACTGTGGATCAGATAGTAGACAGTCTGATGGGTCTTGGTGAGGGATCAGGACTTACGATACTGGCTCCGGTAATTGCTCAGCGCAAAGGCACCCATGAAAAGGTGATAGAACGAATAAGAAAAGAAGGGTTTACAAGAGTAAGGATAAATGGTGAGATCATTCGCCTTGACGAGGACGAAATAAAACTCGAAAAAACCCATAAACATACGGTTGAAATAGTTGTGGATCGCATAATAGTCAAGGAAGGTGCAGAAGGCAGGATGGCGGAAGCCTGTGAAACAGCCATATCCAACGGCAACGGACTTGTGGTCGTGCTGGTTTCTCAAAAAACAGAAAGCAAAGAAGCCAAAACAAAGCCGGGAGAAACAGAAAAAGTCTTCAGCACAGAGCTGGCATGTCCGGAACACGGGGTAAGCATACCGGAACTGGAGCCAAGGATGTTCTCATTCAATAATCCCTTCGGGGCATG
>JAAYYX010000246.1 GCA_012515135.1 Clostridiales bacterium
CTTATAATCACCTCTGCGGTGACCCCTGCAAATAACAGCTCCTATACCGGAGAAGAGGCCATAAGGGAAGCAGATCGCTGTCTGAAATGTCAGTGTGATGCCTGCCGTCTCTACTGTGACCTGACAGAGTACGAAAAAAAATGGCCTCTGCGTATAAGGGATGAAATACAGGCAACTACGCTTCCCGGCTTTTCGGAAGTCAAGGCTACACCTGCAAAACGACTTATCAGTGCATGCACCCAGTGCGGCCTGTGTGTAGAAACATGCCCCAAGGACATAGATATAGGCGGCCTGATACTGGAAGCACGCAAAAGTATGCATCGTCAGGATAAACTTGCCTGGGTCTTTAACGAATTCTGGTTAAGAGATATGGAATTTACAAACGGTCCTATGGCCGGTCTTGTCAAGGGTCCCCCCGGCAAAAAGGGACCATTCAAATTTGCTTTTTTCCCCGGATGTCAGCTGGGAGCAGGAGAGCCCGATCTTGTAATAAAGTCCTACCAATATCTGCTTGATCTGGAAAGTTCCACGGGGTTGATACTGGGATGCTGCGGCATACCTGCAGAATGGGCAGGAAATGATGATACCCTCAATGAAGAGATCTCAAGGATAAACACTGCATGGCTGGCGTTGGGAAAACCGACCTTTGTCCTGGCATGTCCCACATGTGCAAATCACCTAAAAAAACATCTTCCGGATATACCTTCTGTTTTTCTTTATGAGATCATGGATAAGGAAGGTATTTCATTATCCCCAAATTCTCTGCCGGTCAAAGAAGGTCCGGGTACATATTCAGTCTTTGATCCATGTTCAACCAGAGGCAACCGGGCACTTAGGGGATCGGTACGTTCCCTGGCAGAAAAAGCCGGCTATGAACTGAAACCTCTGGTCCACCAGGAAAAATATTCTTCATGCTGCAGCTATGGAGGCCAGGGTTCCATAGCAGATCCGGGATTTGCTGCTTTCGTGCGCAAAAAAAGAATAACAGAAAGCAAAGACCCTTATATATGCTACTGTATAAACTGCCGTGATTCCTTTGTTGAAGAAGGTAAAAGCGCTTTTCATATACTTGACCTCCTTTTCGGCAACAGTCCCTCACGTCCTACAGTAACAAAACGCAGAGAAAACCGTATATTTTTGAAAGAAAAAATGCTAAAAGATTTCTGGGGTGAAAAAATGGAAGAAATGAAAAAATCATACAGCTTCCGATTGTCTGTAAATGATGATCTGAAGAAAAAGCTCAGTAAAGACCGCATACTGGAAGAAGATGTGATGGAAGTCCTTGAATTCTGCCAAAGGACCGGTCGCACAGTCTATAACAAAAATACAGGTGTTTTCAGCGGCTACAATATGGTGGGGCATATGACCCTGTGGATCGAATATCTGAAAGAAAATGATGAGAATTTTGAACTTATAAACGCTTATACTCACAGGATGGAAATAGAACTGGAGGATGTCTGGAATGGCGAAAAAATCAAACACGAAAAATAACAAAGAAAATACCGCAAAGATTGATGAAAATGATCCGGGCACAATTGTTTGCACCAAATGTAATGTCCCAATGGAACCAATTGATGTGACTTTCAAGTATTTAAAACGTTCATTCCGTCATAAAGTTTTGCGATGTCCTAAATGCGGTCAGGTCTATGTCCCTGAAGATTTAGCGAAGGGCCGCATGGCAGAGGTGGAAGCTGCCCTGGAGGAGAAGTGACGCGGAGGCTTTTATTTGCGTTTTCATCCATCCAGTTTTATGGATTCATACTCCTGATCCATGAGATCCATGGTCAGGAGTTTTTTTCTTAGTATGCTTTCCTTTTTTAGCAGCACCTTTATGCCTTCGGCCGTCTGAACCGAAGCAACCGCTGCGGGGGTAAAAGCCGGAGCCCCTGCCTTGGCTCCTTCATTACCGGTTCTGTCCCCCTCTTTGGTATTTACCGTTTCTGCGGCCCCGTCGCTGAAAATCTTTTCAATTATTCTGTCCCCCGGATATATGACACATACCTGTCCATACCATCCGTTTACTGCCCCATGTACCAGGGGAACTCCGGCTTCTTCTGCTTTTTTTTCGATAAGTATCCTTGCCGGGATGTTATCGACGGCATCAAAAACAACCTGACAATCCCGGAAAACTTCTTTGCAGTTTTTTTCATCTGCGGCTTCATCAATGGCTGTTATTTGGATTTCCGAATTGATCTGCTCTATTCTTTTTTTTGTTTCTGAGGCCTTCTTTTTACCTATGTTTTTTTCATTACATACTATCTGACGGTTAAGATTGCTTTCATCAAAGACATCCCCGTCAATAAGTGTTATCATTCCTATCCCTGCCCTGGCCATTTCTTCGGCTATATAGCCTCCCAGACCACCGCAGCCAACGATACATATTTTAAGATAATGAAGTCTGTTTATCTCCTCTTCACTAAAAGCTGACAAATTCTTCTCATATCTTTTCTCCATTATCAGCCTCCCGATATCCTGGGATATGCTTTTAATTCATCTCCCTCTTTAAGCCTGTCATAGATCATAACTTTCATTCCGTTCACTGCAACAAAACCAAAACGGGCCACTTTTTTGTGATCCAGCCCTATAACCTTTAAAGCTTCGTCGCATGTACATCCGTCAGGTACGATCACTTTTCTTTCATTATCTCCGTCAAGATATTTTTTTAATGCACCTCTGAGTGTTATGGTTATTTCCATATTTCCTTTTATAGGGTCGCTATGATTTCATCGGGCAGACACCCGTTTTCGTCCCAGCCCATGACTTTGTAGTACTGATCCAGCATATCATCAAAAGCTTCTTTCGGTATGGTCTGACCTGCCGCAGGCCCGCTTTTTAATGGATCCTTTGCCAGTCTTTCAGGCATTGTATCATCTTTTCTGGCAAAACCCTCTCTCTGGTTGAACGCACGGCCTATGTTAAGCACACGTCTTCCCACTTCTCCCATTTCCTCCGGTGTCCATTCTCTTCCCGTTACAATGGTCAGCAGCTCTGCCATTATTTCATAGGTTATCGTCCCCCAGAAATCACATATGCAAAG
>JAAYYX010000247.1 GCA_012515135.1 Clostridiales bacterium
AGACATTTTGATAATGCTGTAAAAAGCGGCATAGAGTATATAAGCATGGAAGTTTCCAGCCAGGCGCTCAAGTATCACAGGACCAAGGGAATAATATTTGATGTGGCCTGTTTTTTGAATCTGGGAACAGATCACATAAGCGATATAGAACATCAAAGCTTTGAAGATTATTCATCTTCAAAGCTGATCTTTTTCCGTCAGTGCAAAGCAGCCTGTGTAAATCTGGATGATGATTATGCCGATAAAGTCATAAGTGAAGCGAAAAAAAGCAAAGTGACCGAAAAAATAATAACCTTCGGATCCCATGAAAATGCAAATATACATGGATACGATCTGAAACCGGGGAAAAAAGGCATAACATTCAAAGTAAGGACCGACAGTTTCGATACTGAATTTGAAATAGGAATGACCGGACTTTTCAATGTGAGCAATGCCCTGGCGGCTATAAGCATGTCATATGCTCTTGATATACCCCTCGAATATATAAAAAGCGGTCTCAAAAAGGCCAGAGCCGCCGGTCGTATGGAAATATTCCATAATGAAGACGAGACCCTTACAGTAGTCGTTGATTATGCTCACAATCAAATGAGTTTTGAATCCCTTTTTGCATCCACAAAAAAAGAGTATCCGGGAAAAAAAATATTTATAGTTTTTGGATGTCCGGGCAAAAAGGCTCTGGGCAGAAGAAAAGAACTGGGAGATATTGCAGGGAAATACGCAGATAAAAGCTTTATTACAGAAGAGGATGCGGGGGAAGAACCCGTACATGAGATAAGTGAAGAAATAATGTCACACATAAAAGAACAAGGCGGTAACTGTGTGATGATCGATGACAGAGAAGAAGCGATCAAAAGGGCAATAAACGAAGCGGACGGGGATACTGTGATACTGATAACCGGTAAAGGAAGAGAAACCAGGCAGAAACGCGGCATCGAATACATTGAAACACCTTCAGACGTTGAATATGTTTTAAGGTTTCTCAAAGAAAAGAAATGCTGAGAAGAACGCAAAAAATAAAAAACACATTGCTATTTGCCCTTTATGCCCTTGTCCTTGGCGTTTTTTCCGGGGCCATAATATGGCTTATACTTTATATAATGAATTTCTGCATAGATGTAATTTGGCAGAAAATACCCGACAAAATCAGCTACGGAACAAATTATTATATATATCAAACAGCCGTTTGCACCCTGGGCGGACTTGTCATAGGTGTTTTTCAGAGAAAATACGGGATACTTCCAGATACTCTTGAAGAAACCATGACAAAACTAAAAAAGGAAGGGACCTATTCTTACGATAAGCTTTATATCATAGCCATAGCAGCTCTTCTTCCGCTGGTCTTCGGAGGATCCCTCGGTCCTGAAGCAGGGTTGACGGGCCTTGTTACAGGCCTTTGCTGCTGGGCAGGAGACAAACTCAAATACAAAGGGGAGGAAGCGAAGGACCTGGCAAGAGCCGGGATGGCGGCCACATTGGGAGTTATATTCGAAGCCCCCCTTTTTGGTTTCATAAACAATTATGAAAAACCAAGGGAAGATGAAAAGAAATATTTCTCTCCGAAGGAGTTCAGGGTCGCAAAAGCCATCGTATATGCGGCAGGTATAGCCGGAGGCTTTGGGACAATGATGCTCCTTAAGAGCCTTTTTGGCGGAGGACTGGGTCTTGCCAGATTTACCGCAGAAAAAAATGCCGGTATAGTGGAGTGGAAATGGTTCATAGTATTTGCTGCTGCCGGGTTGCTGTGCGGTCTTTTGTACCTCACCTTCAACAAAATAACAAAAGCTCTGGGACAGCGAATAAAAAAATACAGGATATCAAGTTGCATGACCGCCGGTTTTTTATTGGCTATGCTGGGGATATGGCTTCCCTGGACCATGTTCAGCGGTGAGCATGAGATGGGCATACTTATGGAAAACTGGGAGAATATACCGGTGACCCTGCTGATGATGACCGCCATCGGAAAAATTCTTGCTGTAAATATATGCGTAAATTTCGGATGGAAAGGCGGAAATATATTTCCGGTCATTTTTTCGGGAGTTTCCATGGGGTATGCCCTTGCCGCAGTCTCAGGCGTTGAACCGGTTTTTGCCGTTGCCGTTGTTTCGGCCTCCGCCTATGGATATATAATGAGAAAACCACTTACCGTGGTGGCGGTACTTTTTCTTTGTTTCCCCTTAAGGCTTATTGTGCCTTTGACGGCAGCAGCCTACATTGCATCTCTTATTCCGGCTCCATGGCTCAAAAGCAACCACAAGTAGCGAAAAAAAATCAAATAGAAACATAAAAATGGTAGTGGTCTGTTGTCCGCAACCGTATTATTATCTCAGAGAATAAAAACGTTTTCTTACACGTGATGATTTTTTTGGGAGGAAAGGAAAAATGATGTTTTCACAAAATCTGCAGTATTTAAGAAAAGAAAAAAATATGACACAGGAGCAGCTGGCAGAGAAACTGGAAGTTTCAAGACAGGCGGTATCCAAATGGGAAGCCGGATCTGCTTATCCGGAAATGGATAAGATAATAGTTATGTGCAGAATGTTTGATATCGATATGGATACTCTGGTAAATGGGAACGTAAAAAAACCTTTATCCGAGGATGAATTCGGTTATGATACCTTTTATAACAAATGCAGCAGAGCTGTAGCTTTCGGGGTATCGCTGATAATCGCCGGAGCGGCCATACTGATAGCCATGGGAGGAGAAAAGCATGGAAAAGAAGGATTACTGATTCTTTTCCTTTTG
>JAAYYX010000248.1 GCA_012515135.1 Clostridiales bacterium
AGTCTTTTCAAGAACTTTCATTTCAGCGCATGTTACAGTTTTATTTTTGATATTTTTGAACATAAAAACACCTTCAAAACGATTTTAAACTTTTATGGCGTCAAAGACCGGCAGTGTTTTACAGTTTGGAAATGTCAAGGTCGGGATAGTTTTTTAGGAAACTGCGCATTTTCCCGGATATTATTTTGCACCCGCCCTTTGTGTTGGACTCCATGTTCATTGCCATAAGCGGATCATGAAGAGATTTTCGCAGAAGACACCAACCGTCTCCATTGTCTTTGTCGAAATTTATTCTTATTCCTTCGTAGTTTGGTTCTTCCGGGCTCATGCCAACGGGCGTTGCAGAAGTTTCTGTGCTGCCTTTCGCATGTGCATATGCATCCGTAAGGCTCCCCGATATCCATTTTTTAAGATCATCAAGAACGGTATCTCCGTAAGGCCCGAAGTCTTCCCGTGATATATTCATGCGGACTTCTCTTGCTTCTTCCGGATCCTTCATGTTTTCTATTAGGCTATCCGGAGTTTTGCCCTCTTTTGCCAGCTTCGCCGCTTTTACTACTATTAGAGTTGCCAGGTAAGCGCCGTCATCAAGAAAATAGTTTTCTTTTAGGGCGGCATGACCTGAAGTTTCTATGGCCAATTGGGCATCGCGACCGTCCCTATTGAGCTGGATAGCTTTATTGATAACGTTTTTATATCCGCGTTTGAAGCGGAAGTGGGAAAGCCCCAGATCCCTTTCAAGAAATTCCGTAAGCTGAGTGCTGGTTATGCTGTCGGTCACCACTGTTGTGCCCGGATGCTCCTCTGCCACGATGGCTGCGGCCAGGGCAACTATCCTGTTTCTGGATATTTCTCTTCCTCTTCCGTCCACTGCAGAAGAACGGTCCACATCGGTGTCGAAGATAAGACCCAGGTCCGAGCCGGTGGTTAGAACTGCCATGCTTATGGCTGCCATGGCATCCTTATCTTCGGGATTGGGGGCATGATTGGGAAAAGTGCCGTCGGGCTCAAGAAAAATGCTGTTGGTCGTATCCGCACCCAGGGGTTTCAAAACATCATTGGCATAAAAACCGCCGGAGCCGTTGCCGGCATCCACAACGATCTTAAGACCCTTTAGTGGTTCAGGACCTTCGCCCACTCTGTCTATTATTATTTTGCGCAGGTGATGACAGTATTCTTTCATAAGGTCTGCCGGCTGTGACGGATAAGTTTTTTTGCCCAGATCCATGAAGAAGTTGTCTTCAAATACGGCAGGACCCAGGGGTTCCAGCTTTTTTTTGCCGCCCTTGGCTGTCTCTATTATTTCTGAAATATCTTCTCTGTTCAATCCGCCGGTTTTGTCAAAGAATTTGAAACCGTTGCGATTAAAAGGAAGGTGTGAAGCAGTTATCATTATCGCCCCGTCGCATTCAAAGGCCGGGAACAGGGTGGACATGAACATGGCGGGAGTAGAAGCGATACCGCAGTCTAATACCTGCACTCCGTAGGGGCCCATGCCGGTATTCAGGGAATGAAAAAGACTTTGCCCGGACATCCTGGGATCCCGTCCTATGGCTATTTTTAATTCATCCGGCCTTTTGCCGGTTTTTTTGCACAGCCAGACCAAATAACCACGGGCGATCTTGATGGCCTCATCGGCGCAAAGGTTGGGGAGCTCGCCTTCTATACCTGTAAGTGCTATTCCCCTTATATCACTGCCGTTTTGCAGTTTGCTCAAATCACTTTTTGCTTTTGCCATGTTTTTTGTACTCCTTGTCCTTGTCTGTTTCTTTGTTCAGATTCCCCATTTTATAACCGGAAAGATCCAGAGACGCATATTTGAATCCCGCTTTTTTGACGGCGGCATTCACATGATCCATGAATTTTTCATTATAAAAAAGATTACGTTCTTCAGGAAGGACTTCTATCCTTGCCACATCTCCGTGGTGACGGACCCTTACCTGCCGAAATCCCAGATCCATAAGAGCCGATTCCGCATCATTTACAGACTTCAGTTTTTTGACGGTTATCTCTTCTCCGTAGGGGATACGGGAAGCAAGGCAGGCAAAGGCCGGTTTATCCCACATATCTATGTTCATAGCCTTTAGACCCTGCCTTATATCCGCCTTTGTAAATCCCGCTTCTTTCAGCGGGCTTGCTATTTTCAGTTCAGTGAGAGCCTTCTGACCGGGACGGAAATCATCCATATCATCCCTGTTTGTCCCATCCGCCAGATTATAATAGCCCAGATCGTTCACTGTGGATCTCAGCTTGGAAAAGACTTCTTTTTTGCATATATAGCATCGGTCTTCCGGATTATGGCAAAACTTGGCGATAAGTTCGGGACCCAGATTTATTATAAGATGCCTGATATCTTTTTCTTCGCAGAATTTTTTTGCGCCTGAGATCTCTTTAGGGTCGAAGTTGGGTGCCATGGCTGTTACGGCGATGACTCCTTCTCCCAGGACTTCCTTTGCATAAGAAAGAAGAAAGGCGCTGTCAACGCCTCCGGAAAAGGCCACGGCAAGGGTGCCGTAAGCAGCGATCTTCTGTTTCAGAAGCAAAAGTTTATTTTGCATTACTCAAAATACCCGTTAACATCATCTTCACAGCTTCTCATGGCCATGATTGTTTCTTCAAAAAGTTCATCCAGTTCAATGC
>JAAYYX010000249.1 GCA_012515135.1 Clostridiales bacterium
CTCTTATTTCAGAGGTATCGGGTGCTGCCATTATGGCTGCCGCAGTGGGTGTTTCACCCCGGGCATCGGCTGTGAAATCGGCGATGGTGAAGTCTGTTTCATGGCCCACGGCGGATATTACAGGGATATTGGATGCGTATATGCTCCTGGCAACGAGTTCTTCGTTGAAGGCCCAGAGTTCTTCTGCACTGCCGCCGCCTCGACCGGTTATGATTATATCCGTTTCCGGGAAATCCGTGTTTATATCATCTATGGCCGATGATATTTCTGCTGCGGCTCCCGGTCCCTGAACAAGCACCGGATATATGAGTATATCCGTAACATTGTTTCTTTTGGTTATTATTTTCACCATATCAGCCACAGCGGCACCTGTTTGTGATGTGACCAGGGCTATTTTCAAGGGAAAATAAGGAAGAGGTTTCTTGTGGGAAGCCTCAAAAAGTCCTTCTTTTTCCAGCTTCTGTTTGAGTTTGTCGAAGGCTATGGCAAGGTCACCCTGACCTTCCACCTGTATATCTGAAACCATCAGGGAATAATAGCCGCCCTTTTCATAAACGGAAACATGTCCGGCAGCTGTTATTTCCATGCCTTCATCCAGCTCGTACCGTATGCCGGGGACCCTTTCCCGGGGAAGAAAACAGTTTATCCTGCTTTTTTCGTCCTTCAGAGTAAAATATATGTGACCGGAATCATGGTGTTTGAGATTTGAGATCTCCCCTATCACACTTATATTCCCCAGTAAAGGATCTGTTTGCAATATACGTTTTATGTAATTTGTAAGCTGCGAAACTTTTATTGGTTTTGCCGCCATAATTTTTTGCCTCCCAGATATGCGATACCCACCGCATTATCCTCCGATAGTTCCCCGAAAAGTGTTTCTATGTTTTCATTCCGGATATCCCGGCTCCTGCGCATATATCTGCGCAGGAATCTGCTGGACGCAACTCCGCCGGCAAAGATCACCTTTCGGATATCAGTTTTTATGCATGCATCGCAGGTGGTCTTTTCGATTCTTTCTGCTATTTTACCGAAAAGTTCAAGAATTATCATTTCTTCTTTTCCGGTGTTTTTTTTGATGCTGCGAAGAACATTGGTCTCTATCCCCGAAAGATTGAACATTAGTCCGTCTGCTTTAATGGGAGTCAAGTAATTGGTCATATCCCCGGACATTCCCTTTGATTTTTCTTTTGATTTTTCGAAGGCTTTTTCAGCCGTTTCGTCCATCATTTTGCCCGACGGAAAAGCCATGCCCAGAAAAACGCCCGCTCTGTCTATAAGCTGACCAAAAGAGATATCTTTTGAACCGCCGATTATTTGCTGTTCTGAATTTTGAACTTTTATAAGTTCGCAGGTGCCTCCGGAAATATGCCAGTACAAAAAAGTGTCTTCGTCCCGGAAAATGCTTTTTTCTTTTACTGCGGCAATATGCCCTTCCTGATGAGAAAATCCAAAGCACGGTATTGAAAGCTCTTCCGCCAGCATCAGCGCTTTTTCCCGTCCTGCCAGGAAGACAGGCATGTAAGAGCCGGAAACGGGTCTTGGCCTTACTGAAACCGAAATCGCAGCTACGCTCATAAGGTCGTGGTCCTGCTCAAGGTGAAGAAATATCTCCTTGAGATTATTTTCATGCATACTTCGGGCCTCCGACTGTCTAAGTCCTTTCATTCCCGCAGGTACAGAAAGACTTTTTCTTATGTCCCTTATTATTTCCCCCCTGATATCTGTCAGGGCTACGGATGTCGTATATGCACTTGTATCTATTCCTATTATCTTATCTTTTTTCATTATTTGTTCCTGGTTATATGTCCCAGGATACCGTTTATAAATTTGCCTGATTCCTTTCCGCCGTATTTTTTTGCCAAATCCACTGCTTCGTTTATGGCAACAGAATCAGGGATATCATCCATATAGAGTATTTCGGCAGTGGCAAGCCTGGCTATTGCCAGATCCGTCTTGGGCA